>NZ_JBSFWJ010000006.1:0-147679 GCF_053592695.1 Saccharopolyspora sp. NPDC002578
GTTGTGCTCTGGTGTCCGGGTGGCGGAACCTCAGCGTTCTTCTCGCTGCGGGATCTTTTTCCCAAGTGGCTCCGCCACGAGGGAAAAAGCTGTCCTCGCGAGAAGAACGCTGAGAACCCGCCGGTGGTCACCTTTTCGACGTGGGCTATGTGCTTCGCACATACAGGCACGGCCTTCGGCCGCAAGGCAGGCGTGGCTTCGCCCGCCCTACTGCACGGCTTCGCCGCCAGGCACGGCGTTCGGGTGCGGGGTTTCGGTCACATGAGCAGGGGTAGGAGTGCGTGGCGGCGGCGGACCACTGCGCCGAAGCGGGAGTCCAGGCGCAGCCAGGAATCGGTGGCGCTGACCCGCACGATCTCCGACTCCGCCGGGTCGGAGACCAGGAAACCCATGCCGGAGAGCACGAACAGGCAGCGCAGCGGGACCTTCACGTCCAGCCCGGCACCGCTGACCGTGAACACCTCCTGATCGAGCAGCGACGCGGGCGGGGTGCCCTTCGGCCCCACGTTCTCCTTCGCCACTCCGATCCCGCGATCGGCGACCTCGCCGACGAGCTTCGCGGGCAGGTCGTCCACCCGCCGCCAGCCTTCCGGCGGCGGCAGCTCGGAACGCCACAGCAGGTCCCGCGGCGGCCCCGGATCCATCTTCGGGCCGCCCGCGACGGTCAGCGCGGCCAGCAGTTCGTTGCCGGACACCGTGAGGTCCGCGGGATCGGCCTCGCCCTCCACCGAGCGCGTGCACAACGCGTCGAACGGCGTCGCCGCCCACACGTCGATGCGACCGGTGTCGCGGCGGTTGCGCAGCCGGATCGCCGTCTGCGAGTCCAGCCGCACCGACCGCGCCACGAACGCGCCCAGGTCGTCGCGCTCCACCGGATCCGGCATCCGCAGCTCAGGCATGGTCGTGCCCCGCTTCCGACGCCGCGAGGGTGAGCTGCCACTCGGCGAGGAACGTCCGCTCGTCGGAGGTGAGCCTGCGCGGACGCCCGGCCTTGAGGTCGTAGGGCACCATGACCGTCTCGGCCGTGGCGACCTCGGCGGAACCGCTCGTGGACGCCGAGTAGTCGATGACGAACGAAGCCGATTTGAGGTCGCGCACCGACAACCGCACCTGCAAGGTGCCCGCCGAATGCGCCACCGGGATCCGGTAGTCGACGGCGAGGCGCGCCACCACCATGCCTTCGGCCATGCCGAGCAGGCCCTGCCTGCCCGCTTCGGTGAACAGCAGCTCCACCCGGGCCTCTTCCAGCAGGGTCACCGTCCTGGCGTGGTTGACGTGCCCGAACGCGTCCATGTCGGACCAGCGCAGCGGAACATCGGCTACGAACGCACCCACTCGTCGGTGTCCTTTCCGTGGTGATGGCTGAGGCTCACCCAGATCGTAGTCCGCACGCCGGTGCGCACGATCGGCCTCGCGCCCCGAGCCTCGCACAGTCGCGCCCCGCGCCGGATCGCCGGGCGCGGACGCGAGGAGGGGCGGGCCTCCCGGCCCACCCCTCCTGCGCTCACACCGCCGCACCCGTCGCAGCGGCGGCCGGCATCACCGCACCATGCTGCGCAACTGCCGGGTGGCCACCGACAACGTCGCCAGGTCCAAGGTGCCGGAGCGCTTGATCGCCTCCAGCGAGGTCCTGGCCCGCCCGATCCGGGAAGCGTTGGTGGCCTCCCACTGGGCGATCTTGTCCGCCGCCGGTTCCTCCGGGTCGCTGGTGCTGAGCACGTCGATCGTCAACGCCCGCAACGAGGCGTAGAGGTCATCGCGCAGCGCCAGCCGCGCCAGCGAATGCCACCGGTTGCCGCGTTCGAGCCCGTTGACCGCCAGCAGCAGCCGCTCCATGTCGAGGTGCTCGGAGAGCACGTAGTACAGCTCCGCGCTCTCCCGAGGGCTGCGCTCCGCGCTGAACCCGGCGTCGCGCTCGGCCAGCTCGGCGACCTCGGTGATGTCCAGCAGCGCGTAGGTGTCCAGCAGCGCCCCGATGCGTTCCGCCAAGTCCGCGGGCACGCCCTCGGCCATGAGCCGCTGGGCCTTCTCCTGAGCACCCGCCGCCGCCCGGCCGCGCAGCATGCCCGGCACGCTCGCCGACAGCTCCGCCACGACCGGCCGGAACCGGCTGATCTCGGCACCGATCGCCAACGGCTGCGGCCGGTTCGACAGCAGCCAGCGGGCGGCCCGGTCCAGCAACCTGCGGACCTGCAGCACCATCTCGTCCGCGACCCGGCTGGGCACCACGTTGTCCAGCTCGTCGATCCGCCGCCACAGCTCCGGCAGGTCGTACACGCCGGTGACCACGGCGAACGCCCGCACCGCGTCGGTGGCGGTGGCGGAGATCTCCTCCGACAACCGGTACGCGTAGGACACGCCCGCGCCGTCGACGACCTCGTTGACCAGCAGCGTCGAGGTGATCTCGCGGCGCAGCGGGTGCGCGGGGATCGCGTCGGCGTAGCGCTCCCGCAGCGGCTTCGGGAAGTAGTCCGGCAGCCGCCCGCTGAACGCGTCCGCGTCCGGCAGGTCGCTGGCCAGCACCTGCGCCTTCAACGAGAGCTTCACGTGCGCCATCAGCGTCGCCAGCTCCGGCGAGCTCAGGCCGGTTCCGTTCTTCTCCCGGTCGCGCAGCTCCTTCTTGCCGGGCAGCGCCTCCAGCTCGCGGTCGAGCCCGTTGTCCTCCAGCGCGGTGATCTGCCTGGCGTGCACCGATACCATCTCGGCGCCGTGCGCGCGGGAGATGCCGAGCACCGCGTTCTGCCGGTAGTTGTCGGCCAGCACCAGGTCGGAGACCTCGTCGGTCATCTCCGCCAGCAGCTCGTTGCGCTGCGCCCCGTCCAGCGCGCCCTCGGAGACCAGGTGGTCCAGCAGGACCTTGATGTTGACCTCGTGGTCCGAGCAGTCCACCCCGGCGGAGTTGTCCAGCGCGTCGGTGTTGACCTTGCCGCCCGCGCGGGCGAACTCGATGCGGCCCAGCTGGGTCAGGCCCAGGTTGCCGCCCTCACCGACCACCCGCACCCGCAGCTGGCCGCCGTCGACGCGGACCGCGTCGTTCGCCTTGTCGCCCACCTCGCCGTGCGTCTCGGTACCGGCCTTCACGTAAGTGCCGATGCCGCCGTTCCACAGCAGGTCGGCGGGTGCCTGCAGGATCGCCTTGATCAGCTCGGCCGGGGGCAGCGCCGTCACCGAGGAGTCGATGCCGAGCGCGGTGCGGACCTTGTCGCCCAGCGGGATCGACTTCAACGACCGCGACCACACGCCGCCGCCCTCGCTGATCTTGCTGCGGTCGTAGTCGTCCCACGTGGACCGGGGCAGCTCGAACAGCCTGCGGCGCTCCGCGAACGAGCTCGCCGCGTCCGGCTCCGGGTCGATGAACACGTGCATGTGGTTGAACGCCGCGACCAGCCGGATGTGCTCGGACAGCAGCATGCCGTTGCCGAACACGTCACCGCCCATGTCGCCGATGCCGACGACGGTGAAGTCCTCGCGCTGCGTGTCGATGTCCAGCTCGCGGAAGTGCCGCTTGACGCTCTCCCACGCGCCCTTCGCGGTGATGCCCATGGCCTTGTGGTCGTAGCCGACGGAACCACCGGAGGCGAACGCGTCACCGAGCCAGAAGCCGTAGGAACCGGCGACCTCGTTGGCGATGTCGGAGAACGCCGCCGTGCCCTTGTCCGCGGCCACCACCAGGTACGTGTCGTCGCCGTCGTGGCGCACCACGCCCTGCGGCGGATCGACCTCACCGGCCACGAGGTTGTCGGTCAGGTCCAGCAGGCCCGAGATGAACATGCGGTAGCAGGCGATGCCCTCGTTCAGGCTCGCCTCCCGGTCCTTGCCGGGGTCGCCGGTGGGCAGCGGCGGGCGCTTCACCACGAAGCCGCCCTTCGCACCGACCGGCACGATCACCGCGTTCTTCACCGCCTGCGCCTTGACCAGGCCGAGGATCTCGGTGCGGAAGTCCTCCAGCCGGTCCGACCAGCGCAGCCCGCCGCGGGCCACCGAACCGAAGCGCAGGTGCACGCCCTCCACGCGTGGCGAGTACACGAAGATCTCGTACTCCGGCCGCGGTTCGGGCAGCCCGGGGATCCCCTTCGGCTCCAGCTTCATCGCCAGGTAGGAACGTTCCCGCGCGCCGTCGGCGTAGTAGTTCGTGCGCAGCGTCGCGGTGATCAGGCTCAGGTAGCTGCGCAGGATCCGGTCGGCGTTGAGGCTGGTCACATCGTCGATCAACCGGGTGATCTGGGTGTGCAGCTCCTCCTGGCGCGCGGCGCGGTCCTCCTCGCCGAGCTTCGGGTCGAAGCGCACCTCGAACAGCCGGGTCAGCGCCACCGTCGTCGCCCGGTGCGTGAGGATGACGTCGGCGATGAACTCCTGGCTGTAGGGAACGCCCGTCTGGCGCAGGTACTTCGCGTAGGCGCGCAGCACCGACGCCTGGCGCCAGCTGAGCCCGGCCCGCAGCACCAGCGAGTTGAAGCGGTCCACCTCCGCCTCGCCCTGCCAGGCGGCGCGGAACGAGTCCTCGAACCGCTCGCGCAACGTGTCCAGCCGCTCGGCGCCCTCGGTTTCGAGCAGCCCCGCCTCCAGGCGCAGGCCGAAGTCGTAGATCCAGCACTGCTCGCCGGTCTCGGGCACCACCTCGTAGGGGCGCTCGTCGACGACCTCGACGCCCATGCTCTGCAGCACCGGCAGCACGCGCGAGAGCGTCACCCGCTCACCGGCGACGTAGATCTTGAACCGGCGCTCGCCCGGCGCCGCGTCGCGCGGCGTGTAGAAGGACATCCGCAGGTCGTGCTCGCCGGACAGCGACTCCAGCTTGCGCAGGTCCAGCAGGCCCTCGCCCGCGCTGAAGTCCTCCTTGTACGCCTCGGGGAACGAGGCGGCGTACTGCTGGGCGGCTTCGCTCGCGGCCTCCGAGCGGCGCACCCGGCGCGGCTCCTCGCCGCCGGCGGGGGCGATCTCCACCTCGTCGACCATCTGGTCTTCCCAGGTGTGGATCGCTTCGGACAGCCGCTGCTGGATGCGCGCCAAGTCCGGCTCCGGGGCCTGCCCGCCGGGCTTGGTGTGCACCACGAAGTGCACGCGGGCCAGCGCCGACTCGCCGACGCGGGTGCTGTACTCGACGCTGCCGCCGCCCAGCTCGGCCAGCAGGACCTCCTGCATCGCCAGCCGGGAACGGGTCGTGTAGCGGTCCCGCGGGAGGTACACCAGGCAGGAGAAGAACCGGCCGTACGGGTCGCGGCGCACGAACGGCTTGAGCTTGCGGCGTTCGGCGAGCGCCAGCACACCGGTCACGGTGTCGCGCAGCATCTCCAGGTCGGTGGAGAACAGTTCGGTGCGCGGGTAGTTCTGGATCTCCTCCAGCATCCGCTGCCCCGAGTAGGACTCCAGCGGGAACCCGGCGCCGTGGATCGCCTTGCGCACCCGGCGCTCGATGAACGGGATGTCGAGCACGTTCTCGTGCAGTGCCGTGGTGGTGAACATGCCGAGGAAGCGGTGTTCCCCGTTGACCGCGCCGCCCTCGTCGTAGGTCAGCACGCCGACGTAGAACGGGTGCACCGAACGGTGCACAGTGGACGGTGCGCTGGCCTGGGTGAGCACCAGCGGCTCTCCGGACCCGGTGCTGGTGAGCACGTCGGGGCCGGTGGTGAGGTCCTCGGCCGCCACCGCGTCGCTGCGCAGCACGCCCAGCCCGGACGCGAGCACCGGGCTCAGCTCCGGCCGGCCGTCCTGCTCGGCGAGTTCGTTGTGCCGGTAGCCGAGGAAGGTGAAGTGGCCGTCGGCGAGCCAGCGCAGCAGCCCCGCGCCGTCCTGCGCCTGCTGGCCGCGCTGCGCTTCGAGCTCGTCGGCCACCGAACGGGCCTTCGCCAGCATCCGCTCGGTGTCCTCGACGACCTCCCGGACGTCGCTGAGCACGGTGAGCAGGCCCTGCTCCAGCGCCTGCAACCGGTCGGCGTCGGTGATCCGGTCGACTTCGGCGAACATCCACGACTCGGCCAGCGCGTCCTGCGGCGGGTCGCCCGGATCGGCCTGCGGCAGCACTTCGAGCAGCTCGCCCGCGGCGTCGCGGCGCACCACGACGATCGGGTGGATGATGCGCTGCACCTCGGCGCCGTGCCGGGTCAGCTCGGCGATCACGCTGTCCACCAGGTACGGCATGTCGTCGGTGACCAGCTGCAGCACGGTCGCCGAATTCCGCCAGCCGTCCGGTTCGAGGCTGGGGTTCACGATCCGCACCAGCGGACGGCCCGCCGCTCTCACACCGGCCAGCGCGTGGTGCGACCGCAGGGCCGCGACCAGTTCCGCCGGTTCGTCGCCCGCGAGCTCTTCGGCAGGCACATGCCGAAAGTAGGTCCGCAACAGCTCGCCGAGCTCCCCGGCGGCTTCGGCGGAGCGATCCAGCAACCAGGCCTTCGAGGCCTCCGGATTCTCCAGCACGGCAGGCCTGACGGTGTCGGCGTCAGGGATGGCGGATCGGGGTTTCGAGGTCATCTTCAGCTGCTCCACGCTTGACGGCACCGCGTTGTGCCAACACGGATTCCACCCTAAGCCTGCCAGGCTGAGAGCGGATCAGGTGGGAGCGGCACCGCCCCCTGGGGAGACCCCCCGGCACAACGTTCAGTGGCCCCATGACGACCAGGGCTCGTGGTGCGACGCGGGCCGCCGATGGCGTGGCGTGCCGGGATCTTCCGGCTCCGCGTCGTGCGGGTGCGGCAGGCCGATCGGGTGCCCGTTCGCCGTGGGCTGCCCGTGCCTTCCCGCACCGTCGGTGTCGTCCTGGCCGCGTCTGCCGTTCTCGTAGGCGAGCAGCGCTTCGGCCAGCAGGTCCGCCAGGCCGACCTCGTTGCCGGGCTCGTCGTCGGAGGACTGCTCGGTTCCGCCGTCGCGGTGGCGCGCCAGCAGTTCCGCGGCCGATTCGAGCCGTTCCGCGGCGGGGCGGCCGGGATCGGCGAGCGCCGAACCGGCGGAGTCGGCGCCCGCGGAATGCGCCGGGCCGAACTCGGGACGGGTCCTGTCGTGCGGGGACGCGTCGTCGCCCGGATCCGCGAACACGGACTCCGCGTAGGACGTTCCGGCGTAGTACGGCTCGGCGTAGGGAGATTCGGACAGCGCGCCCAAGTTCGGCGGCAACCCCGAATCGGCCGTTCCGAGCGGGTCGGACGTGCCGGACCGCGTCGCGTTCGAGCCCCACTGCGGGGAATCCCGGTACGCCTCCGGCTCGGCCCCCCAGCGCGGCGTCTCCGGCAGGGCGGGGGTGTCGGGCTGTTCGTCGGGATCGGCGTGCCGGGCGCGGCGCCTGCCGCCGGAGCGCGGCTCCGGCGCGGACTCCTGCGGATCGCCGTCGAGGTACGCGCCCAAGTAGCGGTCCGCCCACGACGCGCCGGATCGCGGCGGGTCGTCGGCCCGGTCGCCCAGCGGATCGGAGTCCAGCGGATCGGAGTCCAGCGGATCCGGGGCGGCCCGGCGCGGTGCGTCCTGCCCGGTGTCCTCCCGGCCGTGGCGCTGCATCTCCGCGAGGCTTTCGCGGATCTCCGCGAGCGACCGGCCGCGGGACCGGCGACCGCCTTCCTCGTACGCCGCGGGCGGGGCCGCGCCGAAGGATTCCGGCGTGGCCGGGCCCGGATCGGCCGACCACCGCTCGGGGCCGCGCGGCACGGCGGAGTCGTCGAGGTGCTCCACGGCGCCGACCTGCCCCGCGGGGGCCGGCGGCTCGTCGTCCGGGATGGAGATCACCGGCATGATCGCGGTCACGTCCGGCGGCGCGACCGGCTCGGCGGCCGGGCTCCGATCCCAAGGGGCTCCCATGTCGGCGGGCTGCTCGTCGGCGACGGGTTCCTCGCGTCGCGCTCCCCGGGTGCGGAACTCCGGGAAGTCCTCGGCGCTGCTCTCGGCGCCCCGGTCGGCCGCGCCACCGGACCCGAAGTCGTAGACCGGGAACCCTTCGCCGAACGGCGCGGCGGTGACGCGCCCGACGGGCACGTCGACGCCGCCGTGACGGCCTTCCGCGGCGGGCGGTTCCGGTTCCGGCGCGCGGCGCTTGCCGCCGGAGCCCGCGGCGCCCGCGGTCGGCGCGGCGGGTTCCGGCGCGCGGGGCTCGGGCATCGCGGTGCCCGCGGTCTCCGACGCCGGGGTGGGCCGGTCCTGGTCCGCGGTGTCCGAGTGCGGCCTGCGGTCGTCGGCCACGCGGCTGGTGAGCGTGTCCATCAGCCTGCGCGCGGCGTCGCGCACGCTGCTCTCCCCCGGCTTGCGGTACTCGTCGAGCGGGTCGCCCGACGGGGACTGCTGCTCGGTGCGCGCTTCGGGTTCGGGTTCCGGCTCGGGCTCCGGCCAGGAGGTCTCCGGCGGTGCGGCCGAGGCGGGGAAGGCCTGCGGTTCGGGGTCCGCGAGGCGCTGCGGGCGACCGGTGCCGTCAGCGCGGCGGCGCCCGGCGGTCTGCCGCGGTGCGGGGACGTCGGTGCCGTGCGTTCCCGCACCGTCCGAGTCGTGCGCGGTGGTCTCGTTGACGGGCTCGGCGGCGGCACGCGCTCGCCGGGGGCGTTCCGGCGCGGGTTCGGCGACCGCTTCGGCGGCCTGCCCGGCGCCCGCTTCGGCGGCGGGCACGACGGGTTCCGCGGGCTCGGCGGGCCGCGCCGCGGTGCCCTGCGCTGCCGGGTTCGCGGTCGCCAGCGCCGGGAACTCCTCCAGCAGCCGGACCCGCGCCGAGTGCACCGCGGTACGCCACCGCCGGTCGGCGGCGTACGCGCGTCGCAGCATGGCCAGGGCCTCGACGTACTCCTCGGCCCGCTCGTGGGTCTGCGAGGACATGCTCAGCGATTCGGCGAGCAGGCAGTCCAGCTTGTGCCGTTCGGCGTTGGCCGCCGCGTCGTTGAGCAACCTGACCGCCGCGGCGAGCTCGCCGGAGGGCAGGTGCACGCGGGTCGCCAACGCCAGCCGCAGCCACCCCGACGGCCCGGCCGCCGCAGCCCGGACGGGCGTGCGGATCACCGGGAAGGCGGCTTCGACGGCCTCGACGCGACGACCGAGGTCCAGCAGCGAGTGCACTCGTTCCAGCACCAGGCGCGCCCGGATCTCGCCGCTCTCCGCAGCGGGATCGCCGAGCCGGTCCAGCAGCGCCAGCCCTGCCTCGGCGGCGCGCGCGGCCTGTTCGAAGTCCCCGTTGCGCCGCAGGTGCCCGGCCCGTGCCGTGCGCACCCGCGCCAGCAGCAGCCTGCTGGTGTCCCGGTTCAGCTCGGTGGCGGCGGCGTAGAGCCGATCGGCCTCGTCGAGCGCCTCGGAGCGTTCCGCTTCCCGCTGCTTGCCGGGCAGGGCCGCCGCCAACTCCAGCAGTGCGTGCGCGCGCAGCGACGGTTCGATCCGCTCGCGCTCCAGCACCGGCTGCAGCACGCGCAGCGCGACCTCGTGCCCACCGGCGGTACGGGCGCAGCAGGCCAGTTCGACGCGCAGCTCCGCGGCGATCTCGTGATCACCCGCGCGCTCCGCGTCGCGCACCGCCGTGATGGCCCGGTTGGTCACCGCGACGCCGTGCCCGAGGCGGTTGGACGCGAACAGCGCCACCGCCTCGGCACGGAGCCGCAGCGAACGATCTCCGACACGTCTGGCCTGTGCCACGGCTTGATCGCCGAGCATCAGGGCAAGCTCGGGAACCCGCCAACGCATCTGCCAAGCGGGTTCGAACAACTCTTGCGCACCGCCCGGTTGAGCTCCGTGCACGCTGGCCAAGACGCCTCCCCGCCAGGATCAGCCCCGGGTCAACTTCCGGTGGGTGACACGATGCGGACGGGCGGCTTCCTGCCCCAGTCTGTCGATCTTGTTCTTCTCGTAGCCCTCGAAGTTGCCTTCGAACCAGTACCACTTGGCCGGGTTCTCGTCGTCGCCTTCCCAAGCCAGGATGTGCGTCGCGACGCGGTCCAGGAACCACCTGTCGTGCGAGATCACCACGGCGCAACCGGGGAACTGTTCGAGCGCGTTCTCCAGCGAGCCCAGCGTTTCGACGTCGAGGTCGTTCGTCGGCTCGTCCAGCAGGATCAGGTTGCCGCCCTCTTTGAGGGTCAGGGCGAGGTTGAGCCGGTTGCGCTCGCCACCGGAGAGCACGCCCGCCGGCTTCTGCTGGTCCGGGCCCTTGAAGCCGAACGCGCTGACGTACGCGCGGGAAGGCATCTCGACCTGGCCGACCTGGATGTAGTCGAGACCGTCGGAGACCACCTCCCACACGTTCTTCTTCGGGTCGATGTTGGACCGGTTCTGGTCGACGTACGACAGCCGCACGGTGTCGCCGACCTTGACGGTGCCCGCGTCCGGCTGCTCCAGGCCGACGATGGTCTTGAACAGCGTCGTCTTGCCGACGCCGTTCGGACCGATGACGCCGACGATGCCGTTGCGCGGCAGGTCGAACGTCAGGCCGTCGATGAGCAGGTTGTCGCCGAAGCCCTTCTTGAGGTTCTCCACCTCCACGACCTGGTTGCCCAGTCGCGGGCCCGGCGGGATCTGGATCTCCTCGAAGTCGAGCTTGCGGGTCTTCTCCGCCTCGGCCGCCATCTCCTCGTAGCGCTCCAGCCGGGAGCGCGACTTGGTCTGGCGGGCCTTGGCGTTGGAGCGGACCCACTCCAGCTCGTCCTTGAGGCGGCGCTGGAGCTTCTGGTCGCGCTTGCCCTGCACGGCGAGCCGCTCTTGCTTCTTCTCCAGGTACGTGGAGTAGTTGCCCTCGTAGGGGAAGGTGCGCCCGCGGTCGAGCTCCAGGATCCAGCCCGCGACGTTGTCCAGGAAGTACCTGTCGTGCGTCACGGCGAGGACCGCGCCCGGGTAGGTCGCCAGGAACTGCTCGAGCCACAGCACGCTCTCGGCGTCCAGGTGGTTCGTCGGCTCGTCCAGCAGCAGCAGATCGGGCTTGCTCAGCAGCAGCTTGCACAGCGCGACCCGGCGGCGCTCACCGCCGGAGAGCTGGGTGACCGCCGCGTCCGGCGGCGGGCAGCGCAGCGCGTCCATCGCCTGTTCGAGCTGGGAGTCGATCTCCCACGCGTCCGCGTGGTCGAGGTCCTCCTGGAGCTTGCCCATCTCTTCCATCAGCTCGTCGGTGTAGTCCGTGGCGAGCTGCTCGGCGATCGCGTTGAAGCGGTGCAGCTTCTCCATGATCTCGCCGACGCCTTCCTCGACGTTGCCGAGGACGGTCTTGTCTTCGTTGAGCGGAGGCTCCTGCTGCATGATGCCGACGGTGTAACCGGGCGAGAGGAACGCTTCACCGTTGTTCGGGTGTTCGAGTCCCGCCATGATCTTGAGCACGGTCGACTTGCCGGCGCCGTTCGGGCCAACGACGCCGATCTTGGCACCGGGGAGGAACTGGATGGTCGCATCCTCGAGGATGACCTTGTCCCCGTGCGCCTTCCGCACCTTCTTCATGGTGTAAATGAACTCGGCCATGCCCTGAATCGTAGTTGCGACCCGTGTCGGCCCGTGCACCGCCGTCGCTTGCCGCTCCACTGGCTGCGCACGTCCCTTGCTCGCCCGGCTTCACCGCTGGTCACCGGACCGCCCCGCAGCCCCGCAGGTCACCCGCTCCTTGCCGCCGCGGGCCGAGACCTGTCGAACCCGGATTCGCCCTGGACGACATCGAGCTCGGCGGCGAGCCGATCCGCGGATCCGGGAAAACGGTTGCCCCGCGCCAGATCCAGCCCCACGGCCGCGGCCTCCACCTCGACGGAGGTGCGCCAGCCGCCTGCCGACTCGTACTCGCGGGTGTGCAGCCGCCCGGACACGAGCACCGGCGTGGCCTTGCCCACCATGCCGATCACTCCGTCGGCCACCCGGCGCCAGCAGTTGACGGTGACCACCAAGCGGTCACCGTCGACCCACTTCTCGGCTTCCTTGTCGTAGCGCCGGGAATTGCCCGCCAGCCGGAAGCTGACGACCCGCTCACCCCGGGACGTCTCCCGGATCTTCGGCTCGGTGAGCACGGTCCCCACCACTGCCACGGTCGTCTCGAACATCACGGCCCACCCTTCGGAGCATCGGAGCCGTCCCTCGGCCCGACTCCAGAGTGCGCCGCGGCGATCACGCCGC
Source organism: Saccharopolyspora sp. NPDC002578 (assembly GCF_053592695.1). Taxonomy (NCBI): domain Bacteria; kingdom Bacillati; phylum Actinomycetota; class Actinomycetes; order Pseudonocardiales; family Pseudonocardiaceae; genus Saccharopolyspora; species Saccharopolyspora sp. NPDC002578. The sequence goes on from NZ_JBSFWJ010000006.1 coordinate 12,034, forward strand.
GCTACCCCGTTTTCACAATCTGTGCACAGATCGAGCGCCTGTGGACAACCGCACCGGGAATCGAAACGGACTCCACCTTCGTGGGTCACCCATCGGAACGAGATTGGGAGCCCGATGAACCCGAACCGGCGGCATCACCACCGGAGAGCCGCCGCAGCATCTCGTTGTAGGCGACCAGATCCGCGTCCCCGTCAGCGGCGGCCCTGCGGTCGTAGCGCCGGGCCTCCCGATCATCGGCGCGCGACCACTGGATCAACAGCGCCAGCATCACCACCACCAGCGGCACTTCGCCCGACGCCCACGCGAGCCCGCCGCCCAGGTTCTGGTCCGCCAGCAGATCCGGCGCCCACGGCAGCGACAGGCCCCGGTAGAAGTCCGACCCGATCACGTTCTTCGACATCATCAAGGTGATGCCGAAGAACGCGTGGAACGGCATCGAGGCGAACACCAGCCCCACCTTCGCCAGCGACGGCAACGGCCGCGGCGCGGGATCGATGCCGATCACCGGCCAGTAGAAGACGTAGCCCGCCAGCAGGAAGTGCGCGTTCATCAGCAGGTGCGCCCAGTGCTCCGGCAGCGCCGCGTCGAACAGCCCGGAGAAGTACAGCGCCCAGAACGATCCGACGAACAACGCCAGCGCCACGAACGGGTTGGTCAACCACCGGGTCACCGGCGAGTGCAGGAACGCCAGCAGCCACTCCCTGGCTCCCGGCGGCGCTCCCTTCCCCGCCGGTTCGAGGGCCCGCAGCGCCAGCGACGTCGGCCCCGCCAGCACCAGCAGCACCGGCGCGAGCATGGACAGGATCATGTGCTGGCCCATGTGCACGCTGAACATCGCGGGCGCGTAGCGGCCCATGCCCGACGACGTGGCGAACAGGATGCTGGCGCAACCGCACAGCCAGGCCGCGGTCCGGCCCACCGGCCACCGGTCGCCGCGGCGGCGCAACACGCGAACGCCGTAGAGGTACAGCCCGGCCAGCACTAGCGACAAGGTGCCGAAGACCAGGTCGAACCGGCCGTCGAAGAACAGCTTCAGCGCCGTCGGAGCCCCGTCCAGCGGGTAGCCGATCAGCAGCTCCGTGCGGTCCGGGGCCGCTCCCAGCTCCGCGGGCGGCGGGGTGCGGCCGAGCGCGACGGCCACCCCGATCGTCGCGAACATGGTCAGCACTTCGATCGCACCCAGGCGCAGCAGGGTGTCCCCGCCCTCCTCGACGCGCCGCACCGCCCGCTCCCGCTGGAAGTAGGCGATGACGCCGAGCACGGCCAGCAGCACGATCTTGGCCAGCACCAGCAGCCCGTAGGTCGTCGTGACCAGCTGGTCCGGCGCAACCCGCACGAAGGAGTTCAGCACGCCGGAGACGGCCATGACGATCCAGCACACCAACGCGATCCGGGAGAACCGCCGCGCCACCAACCCGGCGTGCGCGCCGTTGCGCGCCAAGTGCGCCAGCAGCGCCACCAGTCCCCCGACCCACAACGTGGCCGAGAAGAGGTGGAACAGCAGGCTGTTCGTCGCGATGTCGTGGGCGCCGCCGCTGGCGGAGTGGCCGGTGGCGATCACCGGGAACAGGCCGAGCAGCGAGATCGCGAAGAGCACGACCGTCCAGCCCCAGGACAGCACGACCCGGCAGCCCACGGCGAGCACCAGCGCGATCCCCGCGGTCAGCAGCCACGCCTTGGCCTCTTCCAGGGCGTCGACGAGCCCGAACAGCACCTCGGCGCTGAGCACTTCGTGGATCGGGCGGCCGGTGGCGTCGGCGGCGGTGAACGGCACGAGCAACGCGGCACCGGCGCACCACACCGCCGCGGCCCAGCCCGCGGTGCGCACCGCGGCGTAGCCGTCGGCGAGCAGCGGCCCGGAGCGCCGCGCCGGGATGCCGAACGCGGCGAGCAGCAACGAGCCGATGCAGACGACCGCACCGGCCTCGGCGAACACCCGGACGACCGGGAGCCCGAGGCTGGTGACCGTTCCCGGATCGGGCAGCCCGTACGCGGCGTAGGAGCCGCTCGCCGACATCGCGGTGAGCGCCGCGGCCACCACCGCGGCGAGGATCCCGGCCGTGACGACCAAGATCCCGACGGTGGTGGACCTGGTGCGCGGATCGGGCGTAACGGTCTCAGAAGCCACGGAACGAGCCTAACTTCTGCACTCTGACCTGCGATTTCGGGTGCGCCGTGACCGGTTCGCCGCCCCGGTGCCCAGCTCGTTCCCGGACACCGGCTCCGGACCGGCGTCGTCAGCGCAGGCGGCCCCGCGCACCGGCGCCCGTGCCGGGCGGGACGTTCCGCCCCGGCACCGGCGGGTTCATCAAGCCGCGCGCCGCACCCGGTCGGCGGCCCGCAGGGGCGCGCCCATCTCGTGCAGGTGCCGCAGCACGTGGCGGTAGGACTGCGCGATTCCGGCCTGGGTGTACGAGATCCCGTGCGTGGCGCAGAACCGCTGCACGATGGGCTGCGCTCGGCGCAGGTGCGGCCTGGGCATGTTCGGGAACAAGTGGTGCTCGATCTGGTAGTTCAACCCGCCGAGGACGAAATCGGTGATCGGCCCACCGCGGATGTTGCGCGAGGTCAGCACCTGCTTGCGCATGAAGTCGATCTTGTCTCCGGTCATGGTGGGCATGCCCTTGTGGTTGGGCGCGAACGCGCAACCCATGTACACGCCCCACAACGCCTGGTGCACGAGGATGAACACGACGGCGAGCCCGGGCGAGAGCACCAGGAACACCGCCGCGAGGTACAGCACGACGTGCGTCGCCAGCACCGCGCCTTCGACTCGACGGCGCTTCGTCTCCCCACTCAGCACCGCCCGGATCCCGGAGACGTGCAGGTTGAGACCTTCGAGCGTGAGCAGCGGGAAGAACAGCACCGCCTGGTGCTTGGCCATCCAGCGGAGGAAACCGGTCCGCAGGCGTGCTTGCGCGCCGGTGAACACGACGGCGGGCACGTCCAGGTCCGGATCGTGCTCCTCGTGATTCGGGTTGGCGTGGTGGCGGTTGTGCCCGCTGACCCACTGCTGGAAGTTCATGCCGACCAAGCCGCCGTGCACCGTGCCGAGCACGTCGTTGGGACGGCGGCCCCGGAAGATCTGCTTGTGCCCCGCGTCGTGGCCGATGAAGGCGAGCTGCGCGAACGCGACCGCCAGCAGCGCTGCGATGACGAGTTGCCACCAGCTGTCGCCGAGGAAGGCGAACGCCGTCCACAGGCCCGCGAACGCCAGCAGGTTCCCCGCGATCTTCAACCCGTAGTAGCCGTGCCTGCGCCGCAGCAGTCCCGCCTCGCGAACCTCGCGGGACAGCTCGGCGAACTCGCTACCGGTGCGTTCTCCGGTACTCGGCGGCGACTCGCTCATCGACCCGCGTTGGCCGACTGCTCGGAGAAGCGGATGTCCCGGGAGCGACGATCGGTTCGCCCACCTGCCACCGGGCGGGCGGGCGGATGCTGGTCCTCGGGGTGGCTGAACACCGCGGGCTCGACGCCGTCGGCGGTGGACGAAGGGGTGTAGGTACTGGTCAATGAAACTCCTCTTGCGCTGGATCGGCCGACCTTCGGCCGATCTCCGGTGGGTGGCACTGCCGAACCGCTCAGCGGACGGCTGCCACCCGGCCTCCTTCGGCCTCCCACCGCTGCTCCGCACCGTCCGCCCCTTGCGGGAGCGGCACCGGCACGGCTGCGTCATCGGGGCCCGCGAGTCCGGCGGCCGAACTCAGCGCCGCCCGTGCCGCGCCGTCAGCGGCGCCCGGTGGCACGACCAGCAGGCTCGCCCGCCGACGGTCCGCACCGATCACCGCGACGGTGCGCGGGTCCATGGCCCGGAAACCGTCGAACCGCACCAGCCGACCTCCGATGATCATTTTTCGGTCGACCGCGCCCCACGTAGCGAGGGGGTAGGACACGCGGCTGACCGGCCCGACCTCGTCGCCGAGCGCGGACACCAGTTCGGTGAACTCGCGGACCGGCTCCGCGGTGCGCGGCCACCAGCCGCCGTCGAAACGGTCGCGGGCGACGCCCGCGGCCTTCATCTGCAAGCGCGGCGCGGAAGTAGTTCGGTGTTGTGCGGATGTTGAGTCAAGCAGAACCGAGGTCATCTCGGCGCCCCCGTCCCAAGCCCGATCGGGCCGGACAATCGTGGTGCGCCCGAAGCGGCACCCGCGAGACCGCGGATAGTCGAACGCCTCCGGTACCCTGATCCTACGCTTCTTCGGCGGCTCGCGGGTGATCCCGCTCCACCCACTACGCGCCACTACGTCGCGCAACCGGGGTAGGGTCCAGAGGTGATCTTGGTCGAGATTCTCCCCATCCCCGGTGACCGGTGAAAAGGCGCCCCCGGCAGGACTCGAACCTGCGACCTAAGGATTAGAAGTCCTTTGCTCTGTCCAGCTGAGCTACGAGGGCCCGCGCATCGCTCACGTGAGCTGCAGGAAGCAGGGTAACCGGCCTCTCCGTCGACAGTGGTACCGACGCCATCGGCGTTGCAGAGCCGGTATCGAACGGCAAGCTGATCGACAACTCAGCCCTGGAACAGACCCCGCGACGGGCGCTCGAAGCCCTTGAACGGTCACAAAGGAGTCACGGCCGCGCGATCGGCGGAGATGCGCCGGGGCCGCCGCGCCGCAATCCGGCACGACGGCCCCGGCGTCCGGTCACGCGCAGGTGCCGGGCTCCACGACCAGCACCGGGTCGTCCTGGCCGACCCCGGCGAACGGGTATTCGTCGACCGGGGTGGCCACGCCGTCTCGCACGTCGTAGGCGACGCGCTTGCCGTCGTAGGCGGGCTCGGCCGTCTGGCTCTCGTTCGACGCCGCGAGGGTGATCAGCACGCGGCCGTCCGACCCGGCCGGGGCGCACTCGTAGCCGAGCCGCGCGGCGACGCCGCCACCTTCGTTGATCTTGAGCGGCCGACCGTCCTGAGTGGTCATCTCGCGCGGGGCGCCGTCGGCGCCGAGATCCCAGACGCCGAACCACTCGGTGTTCGCCCCGACGGACTCGCTCACCAGCAGTTCCTGCTTGCCGTCGTGGTTGACGTCGAGCACCCGCATGGGCCGCGTACCGGCGTAGGCGTCACCGGTCAGCGTCGCCTCGGTGACGCGTCCGTCCACTGTGAACTTGAGGACCTGCCGCGAGCCGTCACCGACGGCGGCCAGCGTCGCGGTGTCCGGCGTCCCATCACCGTTCAAGTCCACTGTGGACGTATCGGTCGAATCCGCGGTGGCGACGCCGAACGGGGCCAGGGCCATCGCCGCGGCCAACGCGCCGATGCTCACGGTTGCTCGAATTCCGTTGATCCCCACAGTTTTCTCCCTCTCGAATCCACCTGCTCGGCAGGACGGGAACCGCTCCCCCCACCTGTCCTGAAGACGCTCCCGAGCGCCGCGGGTTGCCCGCCGGGCCGGGAAATCCTCGCGTGCGCGGCCACGTGCACGCCGGGTGACCGGGACGTCAAGGCCTTGTCTTCCCGCCAGAAGCAAGTAGCCTCCGAAGTGCTGGTGGTTCGCACAGCTCTGCGAAAGCGGCGCTGCGCGAGGCAAGAGGGAACCCGGTGCGAATCCGGGACTGCCCCGCAGCGGTGAGTGGGAACGAACGCCGTCACCGGTCTGAGAAGACCGGTCACAGCACTGGGCGCGAGCTCGGGAAGCGACGGCCAGTAGGAACCCCGGTCCTCCGGGAACGCCCACGAGTCCGAAGACCTGCCGCCGGTGCGCGCGTCCACGCGACGCGCGCTGTTGCGAGGTCTCGCGGGAGGACCTGGTCGACGAGTCGCCGTCCGCGGCGACGGGTGCCGATCACGCCTGCCCGAACCTCGCAGAACTGTCGTCCAGCTCGCGAGGAGAGAGCGTTGACCAGCACCATCGGATCCACCGTGCTCGGGTATCCCAGGATCGGACCGAACCGGGAACTGAAACGGGCACTGGAGAACTACTGGAAGTCCCGCATCGGTGAGCCGGAGCTGCGCGAAGTCGCCCGCACGCTGCGCACCGACGCGTGGCGCTCGCTGCGCGATGCCGGTCTGGACTCCGTGCCGGGGAACACTTCCTCCTACTACGACCAGGTTCTCGACGCCGCCGTCACCTTCGGCGCGGTACCGCCCCGCTTCGCGGAGCTGGGGCTGAGCCCGCTCGACACCTACTTCGCGATGGCGCGCGGCGTGGAATCCGCGCCACCGCTGGAGATGACTAAGTGGTTCGACACGAACTACCACTACATCGTGCCGGAGATCGGCCCGGAGACCGCGTTCCGGCTGTCCGACCAGACCGTGGTGGACCAGTACCACGAAGCCGCTGAGCTGGGCGTCAAGACCCGCCCGGTCGTGGTCGGCCCGCTGACGTTCCTGCTGCTGTCGAAGCCGCGGGACGGCGCGCCCGCGTCGTTCCGGCCGCTGGACAAGGTCGACGAGCTCGTCTCGGCCTACGCGGAACTGCTGGGCGAGCTGCACCGCGCGGGCGTGGAGTGGGTCCAGCTGGACGAACCGGCGTTCGCCGCGGACCGCTCGCAGGCCGACCTGGACGCGCTGCGCACCGCCTACCGCAGGCTCGGCGAGCTCGCGCAGCGCCCGAAGATCCTGGTCGCCTCCTACTTCGGCGACCTCGGCGATGCGCTGGGCGTGCTGGCGTCCTCGCCGGTCGAAGCGCTCGGCGTGGACCTCGTCGCAGGTCAACGCACCGTCGACGAACTGCCGTCGGTCTCCGGGCTCCGGGACAAGACGCTGGTCGCGGGCCTGGTCGACGGCCGCAACATCTGGCGCACCGACCTGGACGGGGCGCTGGCGAAAGCGGCGACGCTGCTGGGCCTCGCGGGCGAGGTGGCCGTGAGCACCTCGTGCTCGCTGCTGCACGTGCCCTACGACGTCGAAGCCGAGACCGACATCGACCCGCAGGTGAAGTCGTGGCTGGCGTTCGCGGCGCAGAAGGTCGACGAGGTCGTCGTCCTCGACCGCGCGCTGCACCAGGGCCGCGACTCGGTGTCCGAGCAGCTGGAGGACGGCCGCCGGCGCATCGCGGACCGGGCGAACGCCGAACGGGTGCGCAACGACCGGGTGCAGGCCCGGCTCACCGCGCTCAAACCCGAGCACGCCCAGCGCGGGGACTACGCGAAACGGCTCGCCGCGCAGCGGAAATCGCTGCGCCTGCCGCCGCTGCCGACGACGACGATCGGCTCCTTCCCGCAGACCACCGACGTGCGCAAGGCTCGCGCCGCACTGCGCTCCGGCAGCATCGACCAGGCCACCTACAAGCAGCGGATGCGGGACGAGATCGAACGCGTCATCCGGCTGCAGGAAGACCTGGGCCTCGACGTGCTGGTGCACGGCGAGCCGGAGCGCAACGACATGGTGCAGTACTTCTCCGAGCACCTGGACGGATTCGTGAGCACCCACAACGGCTGGGTGCAGTCCTACGGGTCGCGCTGCGTGCGCCCGCCGATCCTGTTCGGCGACGTGTCCCGGCCCGAGCCGATCACGGTGGACTGGGCGAAGTACGCGCAGCGGCTCACCGAGAAACCGGTGAAGGGCATGCTGACCGGACCGGTCACCATCCTCGCCTGGTCGTTCGTGCGCGACGACCAGCCGTTGGGCGACACCGCGCGGCAGGTCGCGCTCGCCATCCGGGACGAGGTCAAGGACTTGGAGAACGCGGGCATCCGGGTGATCCAGGTCGACGAGCCCGCGCTGCGCGAACTGCTGCCGCTGCGTTCCGCCGCGCACCAGGACTACCTGGACTGGGCGGTGGAATCGTTCCGCCTCGCCACCTCCGGCATCGCCGAGAGCACCCAGATCCACACCCACCTGTGCTACTCGGAGTTCGGCGACGTGATCAACGCGATCGTGGCGCTGGACGCGGACGTGACGAGCATCGAGGCGGCCCGCTCGCGCATGGAGGTGCTCGACGACCTCAACGCGGTCGGGTTCGCCCGCGGGGTCGGGCCGGGCGTGTACGACATCCACTCGCCGCGCGTCCCGGAAGCCGGGGAGGTCACCGACCTGCTGAAGGCGGCGCTGGCGGCGGTGCCCGCGGAACGCCTGTGGGTCAACCCGGACTGCGGTCTCAAGACCCGCGGCTACGCGGAGGTGGAGACCGCGCTCAAGAACGTGATCAGCGCGACGGAGGCCGTGCGCCCGGCCTCCGGCTGATCCGAAGCCGGGGGCGGTAGTCGTTCCCACCGCTCCCGCCCCCGGCACCCCTCGTGCGGCCCCGTCCGGTCAACCGGACGGGGCCGTTCCCTTCTCGCGCCGCTCGGATCCGGGTGGCTCACCCTGTTCGCGGGCGGGGCGGAATCTCCAGCCATCGCAGCGCTTCGTCGGTCGCGGCCACGGCGTCGCCGCGCGCCCCGCCCTCGCTCCAGGCGACGAGCGCCGCGAACGTCGCCGCCTGGTAGCCGCTCGCGACGGCCGTCGCGGCCGCCCGGGTGATCTCGGGGACGCGCCCGGCGATGTACCCGGCGAGTTCCTCGATCCACGGCCGGTAGGCGGCTCCGGCGGAACCGGCGATCTCCTCCTGCGCGTAGACGACGCGCACCCAATCGACACCGGCGGACGCCAGCATCGGGTCGTGCGAGACCGAGGCCAGGACGCTCCGCCGGACCGCGTCGCCGACGGGGAGGTCGTCCGGCGTGGCGCGCAACGCCTCGCGGAGCCGCTTCGTGGCGGCGGGCACGCCGACCCACGCGATCTCGGACTTGCGGGAGAAGTGCCGGACGAGCGTGCGCACGCTGACCCCGGTCGCCTCCGCGATGTCGCTCCAGCCGACCGCGTCGTAACCGTGCTCGGTCCAGAGCCGGAACGTGGCCGTGGCGACCGCACCGCGATCGAGCACCGTCGGGCGACCGCGGCGGGGAGCGGGACCGCCCGCATCGGTGGTGGACATCGCCCGGAGGATAACCGAACCATTGTTTTTGTCTCAGTGAGCCAATAAGGTGTCGGGAGTCCTCGCAGTCTGTTGATCGGTGTCTCGTCAGTGGCGCAGCCACTGAGCAGTGACCGGCTTGAGCAACACGACCACCGGCGGGTCCTCAGCGGCTTCCTCGCGAAGACAGCGATTTCGCCGTGTAGGGCTGCCACACGAGAAATCGCGGCCACACCAGGAAAACGGGCAGCGCGGAAGCCGCTGAGCGACCAGCTACGCAGGTCATGCGGAAAGGGGCCCGCAGTGTCGTCGCACCGGCAGGGAGGTGGGTCATGGGCGTGCACGCCGTGACCGGATCCGCGTCCGGCATGGGAAAGGCCGCGGCCGACAAGCTTCGCGCCGCGGGCCACACCGTCATCGGGGTCGACGTCGAAGAAGCCGACGTCCCCGCCGACCTCTCGACACCGGAAGGCCGGCGCGCGGCGGCGGCAGGTGTGCTGCGCGCGGCGGGCGGGCGCCTCGACGGTGCCGTCCTCGCCGCAGGACTGGGGCCGGCTCCCGGCAGCGGACCGGCGGTCGCCCAGGTCAACTACTTCGGCGTCGTCGAGCTGCTCGAAGCCTGGCGGCCCGCTCTCGCCGCGGCGGAGAAGGCCAAGGTGGTCGTGTTCTCCAGCAACGCCACGACGACCACCCCGCTGGTCCCGCGCCGCACGATCACCGCCTTCCTCGACGGCGACCCGGAGAAGGCGATCCGCAGCGTCAGGCACTTCGGCCGAGCCGCCCCGCTGATGATCTACGCCGCGTCGAAGCTCGCGGTGAGCCACTGGGTGCGCCGCCGCGCGGTGCTGCCCGAGTGGGCGGGCGCGGGCATCCGGCTCAACGCCCTCGCCCCCGGCGCGATCAGGACCCCGATGGTCGAACGGCTGCTGTCGAGCCCGGCCGAGTCCCGGGCCGTCGAGTCGTTCCCCGTTCCCATCGGCGGCTACGGCGACGCCGAGCAGCTGGGCGACTGGGTGGTCTTCATGCTCTCCGACGCCGCGGACTTCCTCGTCGGCAGCGTCGTGTTCGTCGACGGCGGATCGGACGCCTACTTCCGACCCGACGCCTGGCCGCGCCCCGGACGCCTGCGCGAACTCCTCGGCTACGTCCGGAAGCTGAGGTCCCCCGACGTGCGAAAGCCCCGCGCCGCACCGTGATCCGGTGCCGTCGGCGCCCGTGCGCGGGGAGCTCCCGGCGACCGGAACCCCATCGGCTCAAGGAGGAGACGATGCCCCAGCACTCCGCGGCGCACCGCGCGCCGCACGTGTTCGCACCCGCCGCGCTCGGGCCGTTGACGCTGCGCAACCGCACCATCAAAGCCGCGACGTACGAGAAGCGGGCGCGCGGCGGCCTGGCCACCGACGCGCTCATCGACTTCCACGTCGCCCACGCCGCGGGCGGAGTCGGGATGACGACCGTGGCCTACTGCGCGGTCTCACCGGAGGGGCGCACCGACGGCCACCAGATCCACTGGCGCCCCGAAGCGCTGCCGGGGCTGCGGCGGCTCACCGACGCCGTGCACGCCGAGGGCGCCGCCGCGTCCGCGCAGATCGGCCATGCGGGCCCGGTGGGCAACCCCTGGAGCACCGGCGGCCCCGCGCTGTCGCCCGGCCGGACGCTCCACCCGCTGACCATGCGCACCACACCGGCGAGCCGCCTCGACCTCGCGCGGATCGTCCGCGCGCACGGATCGGCGGCCCGGATGGCGATCGAGGCGGGGTTCGACGCCGTCGAAGTGCACCTCGGGCACAACTACCTCGCGAGCTCCTTCCTGAGCCCCAAGCTCAACCACCGCAAGGACGACTACGGCGGCCCGTTGCGGAACCGAGCGCGCCTCGCGCTCGAGATCACCCGGGCCGTGCGGGACGCGGTCGGCGACCGCATCGCGATCCTCGCGAAGCTGAACATGGACGACGGCGTGCCCGGCGGCTTCTGGCTGGACGAGGCGGCCGTGGTGGCGCAGTGGCTCGAGCAGGAGGGCACGGTGGACGCCCTGGAGATGACGGTCGGCAGCTCCCTGCTCAACCCCATGTACCTGTTCCGAGGTGACGCCCCGGTGCACGACTTCGCCGCGCAGCTGCCGGGGCCGATCAAGAGCGCCGTCAAGCTCGCCGGCCCGCGCCTGCTGCGCGGTTACCCGTACGAGGACGGCTACCTGCTCGAAGACGCCCGCCAGATCCGCGCCGCGGTGGACCTCCCGCTGATCCTCCTCGGCGGCGTCACCGGCCGCGAGGTCATGGACCGGGCGATGGGCGACGGTTTCCAGTTCGTCGCCATGGCTCGGGCGTTGCTGCGCGAGCCGGACCTGATCAACCAGCTGCAGCAGCGGCCGCGCACCCGTTCGCTGTGCAACCACAACAACAAGTGCATGACCACCATCTTCGGGCGCCGCACCCGGTGCGTGCTGGCGCCTGCGCAGGCCCTGCCGGATGGCTCCGATGGGGACGCGGTGTGAACAGATGCCCGGCACGGCAGGTGGCGGCGGGGTCACTTTTGCACTACGTCTGCGCCAGGAGACGGGTTCGTCCCGTTCGCCGAGGGCGGGAGGACACCGTGGCGAGGAGTGATCGGCGCAGCCTCAGGTATCGAGAATCCTCTTGCCGCGCAACGAAATTCTCCGTTCTTGGACACCACCTCGGCGGGTTTTCAGATCCCAGGAGCACGCCCTGGTGACCCGCCGGAAGCCACCGCGCAGGCGGTTAGGGTGAGCAAGTGTCTGGGGAGCCTTGGAATCACAACGTGCACTACCACCCGCGCGTGCTCGACGCGGTGCCCGACGACTGCGACAGCGCGCTCGACATCGGATGCGGCGACGGGACCCTGGTGCGCAAGCTCGCCGCCAAGACCAGGCGCGTCATCGGGATCGACCGCTCCCGCTCGATGATCCGGGAAGCCCGCAAGGCCACCACCGACCTCACCAACGCATCCTTTGTGGACAGTGACTTCGTGGACTTCGAGGCGAAGGCGCGCGACGGCGAGTACGGGTTCATCTGCTGCGTCGCCTCGCTGCACCACATCGACTTCGCCTCGGCGCTCACCGGGATGGCGCGGATGCTCTCGCCCGGCGGCACGCTGATGGTCATCGGCCTGGCCCGGCACCACACGCCGCTGGACTGGGCGGTGGACCTCGCCGCGATCCCGGCGCACCGCGTGCTCGCCCGCCGCCACGGCGGCGTCACCGAGCCGCCCGGCATGCCCACCCAGGAGCCCACGATGACGTGGGACGACGTGCGCCGCACCGCGCAAGTGCTGCTCCCCGGCTCCCGGTACCGCCGCCTGCTGCTCTGGCGCTACTCCCTCACCTGGCAGAAGCCCGAGCCCCTCCCCCGCTGAAGCGAACGGCCCGTCCGTCCAATCCCACTGGACCAACGGTCCGCTCACCCCGAGCACGCCGGCAGCCACCACGCCCCGAGCACGATTCAGCCCCGAAGCGAGTGAACGGACCGTTCGCCCAAACCCGTTGGACCAACGGTCCGTTCACCCCACGAACGGCCTCCGCGAGCCACCCCCGAATCGTGCGGTCCGGAAAGAGTGAACGGACCGTTCGCCCAAACTCCTTGGACCAACGGTCCGTTCACCCCACGGACGGCCTCCGCGAATCGAGGCGGAAAAGTGAACGGACCGTTCGTCCAATCCTGTTGGGCGAACGGTCCGTTCACTTCGACGGGGCGGCGGGAGTCAGGTGCGGGCGGTGACGCGGTGGAAGGCGTCGACCAGATCGCTGAGCTCCGGTACCTGTTCGGCTTCGGCGAGGGACTTCTCCAGCGCCGCGTCGTGGGTCGGGCGGGCCTGCTCCAGCAGGGCGCGGCCTTCGTCGGTGAGCTCCGTGTAGATGCCGCGGCGGTCGTCCTTGCACAGGATGCGGGTGAGCAGGCCGCGGTCTTCGAGCCTGGTCACGAGCCTCGTCGTGGCGCTGCCGCTGAGTGCGGCGGCACGGCTGAGCTGCTGCATCCGCATGTGCCAACCGTCCTGGCGGCTGAGCGCGTCGAGCACGGTGTATTCGACGACGGACAGGCCGTGTCCGGTGCTGAGCGCCTTCTCCAGCGCCGTCTCCAGCATTCCGTGCAGCGCGGCGAGCGTGCGCCAGCCTTGCGCGCGCACTTCGACCGCGTCGTCGGCGATACCCACTCGCGCACCTCCTACCGGTGAGCTCCCACGGCCGGTGAGCTCGATCTCCCCTCCCAGTCTAGCAGCTTGCGCAGATAGAAGGCGCGTGCAACTATTTATCAAGCGTGCGCAACTACCCGCTCAAGCGTGGTTTCGGCTCACGCACCCTGCGCGTCGGGACGGCCCGCCCTGGGCACCCGACGGGAGACGCCACGAGAAAGCGAGCATCGATGAACACCGACATGTCCGGCCGCACCGCGCTGGTCACCGGCTCCACCAGCGGAATCGGCCAGGCGATCGCCGCGAGCTTCGCCCGCGCCGGAGCCGACGTCGTGGTCAACGGCAGGTCCCGCGAACGCGTGGACGCCACCGCCGAGACCTTGCGCGCCGACACCGGCGGCACCGTGCGCGGGATCGCCGCGGACATCGGCACCGCGGAGGGCGCCGAGTCGCTCATCGCCGAGCTGCCCGACGTGGACGTCCTGGTGAACAACGCCGGGATCTTCTCCGCCACTCCGGTCTTCGAGATCAGCGATGCCGAGTGGAGCCGGTTCTTCGAGGTCAACGTGTTGTCCGGAGTGCGCCTCGCCCGGCACTACGCGCCCCGCATGGTCGAGCGCGGCTGGGGCCGGGTGATCTTCATCAGCAGCGAGTCCTCGATCTTCATCCCGACCGAGATGGTGCACTACGGGATGACCAAGACCGCCCAGCTCTCCGTGGCGCGCGGCATGGCCCAGGAGGTGAAGGGCACCGGAGTCACCGTGAACAGCGTGCTGCCCGGCCCGACCCTCACCCCCGGCGTCGCCGAGTTCATCAGCAGCCGAGTCGGCGCCGACGTGCCGTTCGAAGAGGCCGAACGCCGGTTCATCGCCGAGGAACGCCCGAGTTCCCTGCTCGGCAGGCTGATCCGCCCGGAAGAAGTGGCGAACCTGGTGCTCTACGCGGGCTCCGAGGCGGGCTCGGCGACCACCGGCGCCGCACTGCGCGTCGACGGCGGCGTCGCCCCCTCCCTGACCTGAGCGCGGTGCGGGGCTCGCGGACAGCCGCGAGCCCCGCACCGACGTCAGGCCGCCGCGAGGTACTCGGCGAGGAACGGGCGCATCGCGGCCAGCATGCCGGCCGCGTTCTCCTCGGGGACGTAGTGCCCGGTACCCGGCAGCACCACGCTGGTCACGTCCTCTGCCACCGCATCGAACTCGGCCGCCATGAGGTCGCCGACGGACTCCGCGCCCGCGATCGTGAGCAGCGGCAGGGCTAGTTTCGCCTTCCTTCGCACCTGGTTCTGCTCGATGATCGCGTCGATGGCGCGGTAGTAATCGAAGCTGGCCCGCAACGCCTCCGGATCGCGCACGGCGTCGACGTACACCTGGACGGCATGCTCGGGGATCGCCGTCGGCGTGGCCGCCTTGGTCGCGAACTGGTGGCCGAAGTAGATCTCCTCCCGCCCTTGGACCAGCCGTTCGTTCACGCCGAGCGCGCGGTTGAAGTTGAAGTGCCACAGGAGATCGCTGGTCCGGCGATCGGCCAGCAGCGGCGGCGAATCGGACAGCCCCGGCACGATCGCTTCGGCGAGCACGGCCCGCTCCAGCACGCCGGGATGGTCAGCGGCCAGCGCGTAGCCGGTCCACACCCCGATGTCATGGGCGACGAGCGCGAACCGCTCATGCCCCAGCGCGCGCATGAGCCCCACGAGGTCGGCGGCCAGCGTCCCGGAGTCGTAGCCGGTCGCGGGCTTGTCGGTCAGGTTCACGCCGCGCGGATCGACGGCCACCACGGAGAACCGCTCGGCGAGCTCCAGGAGCACGAATCGCCACTGGTACCAGTTCTGCGGCCAGCCTCCGAGCACCAGCAGCGGCGGCCCGCTACCACCCGCGAGGTAGTGCGACCGGAGGCCGTCGACCGTCACGTAGTGGTCGCGGAAGACGTCGGTGAACCCCGCTGGCAGTCGTGGCGCCGAGGCGACCGATCCGGGGCCGTGCGGGACTTCGGTTGAGGTCACGAGGAAACTCCGTGTTCGACGAAGGAGAAGAAGGACCGGCCGGTATCGCTCGGCGCCGAGCGGACGGCCCACTTGAGTGGCCCGACCCGGCCGGTTCGACCTACGCTAGCCATGTTGGAACGATCGGTCAAACATGGTCGAGGGGAGTGCGCGGATGGCAGGACGCAAGCAGTTCGACGTCGACGTCGCCCTGGACGGCGCGATGCACGTGTTCTGGGAACACGGCTACGCCGAGGCAAGCCTGAGCAGGCTGCTCGCCGCCACCGGACTCGGGCGCGGCTCGCTGTACTCCACCTTCGGCAGCAAGGAACAGCTGTTCCGGCTCAGCCTGCACCGCTACGCCGAGCTGTTCGGCTCCCGGCTCTCGCACGCGCTGCGCGCCCACCCCGACGATCCCGTCGCGGCGATCCGCGCCTTCTACGACGCCGTGCTGGAACGGCTCGCCGAACCGGAGGTACCGGCGGGCTGCCTGATCACCCGGCTCGCCGCGGAGACCGCCGAACTCGATGATCCCGTGCGCGACGCCGTGGGGAACGCGCTCGACGGGCAGCGCGCCGAGGTACGGGCGGCACTGCGCCCGGCGGAAGGGACGTCGTCGGTGGCGGAACTCGACGACCTGGCGCTGTACGTGAGCGCGGTGAACCAGTCGCTCACCGTGCTGCACCTTGCCGGGACGCCGCTGGCGGACCTGCGCACCGTCGCCGACATGGCGCACTCCCACGTCGCCGCGGCCCTGCGCACCTGACCGCCACGCGGCGCGCGCCGCGGGAGCACCCCATCCGGAGCGAACGGACCCTTTGCCCAATCCCGTTGGACGAACAGGCCGTTCACTCCACCCCCGCGGCTCGCTCGACACCCGGAATTGAGTGAACGGACCGTTCGACCAATGCCGTTGGACGAACGGGCCGTTCACTCCGTTGGAGCTTCGCTGGGCGGGGGGTTGGTCCGGGTGGGTGTGGGGTGGAGCGCTTTCGTTGTGTGGATTCTGACGCAGTGTTCAGGCACGGACAGTGATGAGCTGATCTCACCCCGCACCGACGGACACGGAGGAAGCCATGCCCCGCGAGCAGCTCGCCACGATCGACCGCACCACCCCGGACCACGCCACCCCGACCCGCGTCGGACTGCGGCAGGACGGGCCGGACGCTCCCGAACCGGGCGGTCACCTCACCGCAGAGCAGGAGCTGGAGGTCGCGCTGCGCACCGCGGGCGACTTCCGCAGTTCCATCGCCGGAGCGGACACCAAAGCGGGCCTGCTGATCTCCGCGCTCGGCATCTGCATCGGCGGCGCGAGCAAAGCGATCTCCGCGCCGCCCGCGCTGTCGGACGCCGCGTCGAAGTTCACCTCGCTGGCGCTGCTGGCGGTGTCGTTGTGCGCGGCGCTGGGGGCACTGCTCTACCTGACGTCCGCGCTCACCCCGCGCACCCGCGTGCCGTCGGGCAGGCCGAACCTGTTCGCGTTCCCCACCTTCCAGCGGCACAGCGCGGCGCAGCTGCACACGGCGACCACCGTCGAGCTGTGCGCGCAGGCGTGGCAGCAGGCGGAGACGCTCGCGGGCATCGCGGGCACGAAGTACCGGCGGCTGCGCAACGCGTTGCGCTGCTTCTGCACCGCGCTGCTGGCGTTCCTGCTCTGGACCGGCCTGCTCCTGTTCCTGCCCGCTGCGGGGAGCTGAGCACTACCGCGCCGCGTACTCGGCGAGCACGTCACCTCGCAGCACGACGATCTGCCTGCGCTGCGTGCTGACCGCGCCGCATTCCCGCAGTTCGCGCAGTGCACGGGCCACCGCCTCCCGGGACGCGCTCGTCGCGCTCGCGAGTTCCGCCTGGCTCAGCGGGATCGCGATCGCGCGCCGCCCGGCACCGTCCGGAACTCCGTGCTCGCGCACCAGTTCCAGCAGCAGCCGGGCGAGCCGTTCCGCGACACCGGAGGAGGCGAACTCCACCCGGTGCCGGTCCGATTCCCGCAACCGGGCGACGACCCGGGTGAGCAGTTCGAACATCGCCTCCGGGTGTTCGTGCAGGAACCGGCGGAAGTCCCCGCCGGACACGACGTCGGCTTCGACCTGCTCAAGCGCGGTCACCGTGGCGCCGCGCGGTTCCCCGTCGACCGCGGCGAAATCGCCGATCATCGAGCCCGGCCCGCGGATCGCGAGCATCGCCTCGGTTCCGCGCGCCGACATCGACCACACCTTGACCCGGCCGCTGCGGATGAGCAGCACGTGGTCCGATTCGTCGCCCACCGAGAACAGCACGGCGCTCGCCCGCCACCGCCGCCGCCTCGACACCGCCCGAAACGCGGCCACCGCCTCCGCATTCCACCGTTCGCCCATGCACGCCCCCATCCGACATGCCGATGACCGCGCGGCACCGATCGTCGTCCGCGAACATCCACCGAAACGTGCGCGGTCGTGATCTCCTGGCACCCGACAGCCGTTGCCCTGGGAGTACACCATGATCGTGGACGTGCTCGACCGAGCTTGGCAGGCTTGGGCGGAACTCGGCCGGAACCTCGACGCCGAGCAGTGGGCTCGGCCGACGCGGCTGGAGGGCTGGACCGTGCGGCACGTGTTCGCGCACTGCGCGGACGTCCCGGCCATGGTCGGAGCCGCGCTCGACGCAGAGGACGCCGTCACCCCCGGGACCGCGCCGACGTTCGCGGACGCGGCACGGCTGCTGGCGTTCATGCAGCGCCCCGGCGGAGTCGCGCACACCGCGGCCGACCAGATCCGCGATGCGGGCATCGCCGATGACCGTTCGCCTGCCGAACTGGTCGAGCAGTTCACCGACGTGGCACCGCGGACGATCGCGCGGTTGCGCGGCCAGGACCTCGACCGGCTCGTCCCGTACATCGGGCTGGGCACCGTGGCCGGGGGCGAAGTGCTCCGCATCCAGCTGATGGAGGCGGTGGTGCACTACCTCGACATGGCCACCGCGCTGGAACTGCCGAAACCCGGCCCGCTCGCGGGAGAACCGATGCGGGAGACCGCCGCGCTGCTCACCGCCGTCGCCGACCCGGTGCACCTCGTGGAGGCGGCCACCGGACGCGGTGGCGCCGAGGTCTTCCCCGTCCTGCGCTGAAAGCGCGCGTTCAGGCGGGCACCAGCGGCAAGGCGACGTCGAACCGGCAGCCCGGCCCGTCGTTGACGACGCTGATCCGCCCGTCGTGGGCCTCCACCAGACCTCGGGTGATGGCCAGGCCGAGCCCCGCGCGCCGCGTCGTCTCCGACCCGGAGTCCCGCGCCGTCCCACCGCGATAACCCACGTCGAACACCCGGGCCAGCTCGTCGGAGCCGATGCCGCCGCACGCGTCCTGCACCGACAGCCACGCGCGCCCGGCTTCCTCGCGCACCGCCACCACGACGGTCTCGTGCCGCGGGGTGTGCCGGATCGCGTTGCCCACCAGGTTGCGCACCACCCGCGCCAACTCCGGGTCGGAACCCCACACGACGGGCCAGCTCCGCGCCCGCACCTCCAGCGTCACACCACGGGTTCCGGCGAGGATGCGCTCCGATTCGGTGACTTCGCTGACGACGTCGCGCAGCGGCACCGCGGCGGGGGTGATGCGCAGCGCGCCCGCCGCGATGCGGGACAGCTCGAACAGGTCGTCCACCATGCCCGACAGCTGGCGCACCTCGCCGCCGATGCGGCGGGCGTACTCCACGACCTCGTCCGGCCGGTCCACCACTCCGTCGGCCAGCGCCTCCGACATCGCCCGCATCCCGGCCAGCGGGGTGCGCAGGTCGTGGCTGATCCAGGCGACCAGCTCCCGCCGGGCGCTCTCCGCGGCCCGCTCCCGGTCGCGGGCCTCCTGCTCCCACACGGTGCGCTGGGACAACGCCCGGCCCAGCAGGATCGCCACCGGCACCGTCACCAGCGCCACCGCGAAGCACACGATCACCGTGATCGTCAGCTGGTGGGAGAACATGAAGCCCGTCACCGCCAGCACCCCGACCAGCGTCGCGGCCAGCGGGATCAGCACCAGCACCGTCATGGCCAGCGCCAGCGAAGCCCGCCGCCGCATCGCGAACAGCAGCGCCGCCCCCAGCAGCGCCACCGGTAGCGAGAACCCGATGGCGTAGGGCGCGACGTGCGAGAAGGTGACGAACACGGTTCAGTCCCCGAGTCCGTCGTAGCGGTAGCCGACGCCCCAGACGGTGGCGATGCGGCGCGGGCTCGCCGGGTCCGGCTCGACCTTCTCCCGGAGCCGGCGCACGTGCACCGTGACGGTCGACTGGTCGCCGAACTCCCAGCCCCAGACCTTGCTGAGCAGCTCCGTCCGCGAGTAGGCGTGGCCGCGGTGGGACAGGAAGAACGCCAGCAGGTCGAACTCGCGGGTCGCCAAGGTCAGCGACGTGCCGCCGAGCACGGCGGTGCGCGCGCCGGTGTCCACCTGGAGGTCGCCGTCGGCGATCCGGGCGCCCGCGTTGGGCTCCACCGCGTTGCGGGCCCTGCGCAGCACCGACGCCACTCGCAACGCCAGTTCGCCGGGGCTGAACGGTTTCACCACGTAGTCGTCGGCACCGGTGCGCAACCCGGTGATGCGGTCGGATTCCTCGCCGAGCGCGGTCAGCATGATCACGGGGGTGCTGCCGGCGTCCCGGATGCGGCGGCACACCTCGACGCCGTCCATGCCGGGCAGCATCAGGTCCAGCACCACGAGATCCGGCGGTCGCCGTTGCAGCAGGTGCAACGCCATCTCCCCGTCGGCGGCCTCCACCACCTCGTGCCCGTCCCGGCGCAGGTAGCGGCCGACGACGTCGCGGACCGTGGCGTCGTCGTCGACCACCAGGATCCGGCCGAGCTCGGTTCCGGAGCTGTTCATGGGCACATGGTGGCCCACCGCGGGGGGTCGCCACTGGCGGGTTGGCAGAACCTGTCCGGTCATCCGATCCACCTTAGGGGCGCGCGGCGGGCTTCCCCGCCACTTCGGCGGAGGCGTCACGAATCCGTAAGGACCTGGCTCCCGTAATGATTTCCTAAGCGCCACAACGCTTTCCGGCCATCCGAGGCGGACCTAGCTTGGGGTCATGAGCTCCGTGGACGTGATCTTGCCCTGTCTCGACGAGGCCGCCGCGCTGCCCGGTGTGCTCGCGGCGATCCCCGCCGGGCACCGCGCGATCGTGGTGGACAACGGCTCCGGCGACGGCTCCCCTGCCGTGGCCGCCGAGCACGGCGCGCTCGTGGTGCACGAGGCGCGGCGCGGCTACGGCGCCGCCGTGCACACCGGGCTGGAGGCCTCCGACGCCGACGTCGTGTGCTTCCTCGACGCGGACGGCTCGATGGACGCGGGCGTGCTGGCGCGAATGGTGGACGTGGTCGACTCGGGTGAAGCGGACCTCGCCGTGGGCCGCCGGGTCCCGGCCGAACGCGGCGCCTGGCCGTGGCACGCGCGGGCGGGCAACGCGGTGCTCGCCGGACTGCTGCGGCGGCGCGGACTGCCCGTGCACGACATCGGGCCGGTGCGCTGCGCCCGCAGGCAGGCGCTGCTGGACCTCGACGTGCGGGACCGCGCGTTCGGCTACCCGCTGGAGCTGCTGCTCCGGGCGGAGCGGGCCGGGTGGCGGGTGCACGAGCTCGACATCGACTACCGGCCGCGGACCGCGGGCACCAAGTCGAAGGTGAGCGGCTCCGTGCGCGGCACCACTCGTGCCGTGCGGGACATGGCGCGGGTGCTGCGATGAGCGCCGCGATCCTGCTGGTCGTCGCGAAGGCGCCCGTCGCCGGTCTCGCCAAGACGCGGCTGTGCCCACCGGCCACGCCCGAGCAGGCGGCGCGCATCGCCGCGGCGAGCCTGCTGCGGACGCTGCGCGTGGTGCTCGACGTGCCCGGTGCGCGGCCGGTGGTCGCGATGACCGGGGACCTCGCCGCCGCCGAGGACTCCGCCGAGCTGCGGCGGGTGCTGCGGTCGCTGACCGTGATCCCGCAGCGCGGCGCGGCGTTCGGCGATCGGCTCGCGTACGCGCACCAGGACTCCGCCGCGATCCACCCCGGTCTCCCCGTCGTGCAGATCGGCATGGACACCCCGCAGGTCAGCCGCCGGTTGCTGGCGGACGCGACGCGGCGGATGTCCGATCCGGCGGGCCCGGAAGCCGTGCTGGGCCCCGCCTCGGACGGCGGGTGGTGGGCGCTGGGGTTGCGCGATCCGCTGCGAGCGGCGGCGCTGCGCGCGGTGCCGATGTCGCGGCCGGACACCGGCGCGCTCACGGCCGCCGCGATGAGCCGAGCAGGACGCGATCCGGACCGGCTGGCCGAACTGTCCGATGTGGACACGATGGAGGTCGCGCGGGACGTCGCCGCACGACTTCCCGGGACCCGCTTCGCCCGCGCCGTCGGCGAAGTCGTCGCCGACGCGCACTCCGCCGGAGGACCCCGATGACCACCACGGCGATGTTCGACTCGGCACTGCGCGGGGAGGTGACCGCATTGCACGGCAGCGGAGGTCAACGGTGGCGGCTGCCCGTGCAGCGCTGGTCCCGCGAGCCCGACGCCGCCGACGAAGCAGTGCTCGCCGCCTGCACCGGCCCCACCCTGGACCTCGGCTGCGGGCCCGGCCGCCTCGTCGGCGCGCTCACCGAACGCGGCGTGCCCTCGCTCGGCGTCGACGAGAGCCCCGTCGCCGTGGCCATGACGCGCGGTCGCGGCGCCGCCGCGCTGCGCCGCGACCTGTTCAGCACCCTTCCCGGCGAGGGCCGCTGGCAGACCGCGCTGCTCGCCGACGGCAACGTCGGCATCGGCGGCGACCCCGTCGCACTGCTGCACCGGGTGCACCGGCTGCTCTGCGCCGACGGACTGCTCATCGTCGAACTCGACCCGCCGGGAACCGGCATGCGCAGCGGGAACGTGCGGATGAACGGCACCGGGGCGTGGTTCCGGTGGGCGTGGGTCGGCGTGGACGCGCTCGCCGAACTCGCCGTCGAGACCCGCTTCACCGTGGCGCACGTCGCCGAACGATCCGGGCGCTGGTTCGCCGAGCTGAGGAGCACCTCATGACCAGAGCGGGGAGGGACCCGGTCACCGCCGGCCGCCTGGGGGTGTGGCTGGCGGTGACCTTCGGGATCTGCATGATCACCGGGCTGATCAGCCACGGCATCCAGCACCCGCCGGGCTGGTTCGACTGGCCGTCGCGGCCGGTGAACCTGTACCGGATCACCCAGGGCACGCACGTGCTCAGCGGCATCGCGGCGATCCCGCTGCTCGCGGCGAAGCTGTGGAGCGTGGCGCCGAAGCTGTTCGAACGCCCGGTGGTGCGGTCGCTGCCGCACCTGCTGGAACGCGGATCGCTGCTGGTGCTCATCGCCTCGGCCACGTTCGAACTGATCACGGGCCTGTTCAACATCTCCCAGAACTACCCGTGGAACTTCTCGTTCCCGGACCTGCACTTCGCGCTCGGCTGGATCGCCGTGGGCTCGCTGCTGCTGCACGCGGCCGTGAAGATCCCCGCGTTCCGGTCTGCGCTCGGAGAACCTCGCGAGCCCGCCGAACGCGGCGGCCTCGTGGGTCGTCGAGGATTCCTCGGCCTGACCGCGCTGTCGGTCGGCACCGCCGTCACGGTCACCGCGGGGATGACCGTGCCGTGGCTGCGCGACCTCGCGGTCCTGGGCACCCGGTCGCCGAACGGCCCGCAGGGCCTGCCGGTGAACCGGACCGCCACCGCGGCGGGAGTCCTCGACATCAGCCGGGATCCCGGCTGGCGGCTGGAGGTCAGCGGACCACGGGGGACCCGCACCTTCAGCCGCCCTGAACTCGCGGCGCTGCCGCAGACCACCGCCGAACTGCCCATCGCGTGCGTGGAGGGCTGGAGCGCGCAGGCCACGTGGAGCGGCGTGCCGCTCGCCGACCTGCTGCGCGAGGTCGGCGCCGCGCCCGACGCGGAGGTGCGGATCTCCTCGCTGGAGGAAGGCAGCCCGTACTCGTCGACGGTGCTGCCCGCCGCCCACGCGCGCGACCCGCTCACGCTGCTCGCGCTGCGGCTCGGCGGCGAACCGCTGCACCCCGACCACGGCTACCCGTGCCGCCTCATCGCGCCGAACCGGCCCGGTGTGCTGCAGACCAAGTGGGTGCGACGGGTGGAGGTCCTGTGACGCGCGCGCTGCTCGCCGCCGCCGGGCTGGCGATGATCGGCTGGGGTGGCTGGTACCTCGCGGCGGAACTGCTCGCCGACGAAGCGATCCGGTGGTCGGTGCTCGGCTGGCTCGCGGCCGGGCCGGTGCTCACCGACCTGGTGCTGCTGCCGCTGGCCGGACTCGTCGGATGGACGGCGGCCCGGGTGCTGCCGCGCTCCTGGCGGGCGCCCGCGGCGGTCGGCATGGTGCTGAGCGCTGTGCTGGCGCTGCTGGCCGTGCCGTTCCTGTGGCGCACCTACGCGCCGAACCAGAACCCCGGCCTGCTGGACCGCGACTACTCGACGGGACTGCTCATCGCGCTGGCCGTCGTGTGGGGCGCCGTGCTGCTCACCGCGCTCACCACCGCCATCGCGGCCAGGGTGCGTCGGCGGTGACGACGCCCGACGCGAGCGCAGGATCGGCTTCGGAGTGAACGTCCCGTTCGACCAATCCCGTCGGGCAAACGGGCCGTTCACGCCAGTGACAGTCCCGGGTGAACGTCCCGTTCGACCAATCCCATTAGGCAGACGGACCGTTCACCACAGCGCCAGCACCGAGTGAACGTCCCGTTCGACCAATCCCACTGGGCAAACGGACCGTTCACCACCACGCGTGCAGCGGTCGACGGCCCGTTCGACCGATCAGATGGGACGAACGGGCCGTTCACTCCGATCAGCGCCGGCGGGCGGAGGAGTGGATCAGGTGAGGGTGGGGAGGCCGATCGCGGCGTCGACGGCGATCGCCACGAACAGCACCGCCAGGTACGAGTTCGACAGGTGGAACAACGTCATCGGATTCGTCGTCCGCCCTTGGCGCACCGACGCGTGCAGCCGCTGGGCCACGATCAGGAACGCCGCGCCGGACAGGACCGCGATCGCCACGTACACCCAGCTCGTCGCGGGCACCAGCAACAGCGTGCAGGCCACCGTCGCCCAGCTGTAGACCAGGATCCGCGCCGACACCTGCCGCGGCGTCGCCACCACCGGCAGCATCGGCACCCCGGCGCGCGCGTAGTCGTCGCGGTACTTCATCGCCAACGACCAGAAGTGCGGCGGCGTCCACAGGAACACCACCGCGAACATCACGATCGCGGGCCACTCGACCTTGCCGGCCACCGCGGCCCAGCCGATCACCACCGGCATGCAGCCCGCGGCACCGCCCCACACGATGTTCTGCGAGGTCCGCCGCTTGAGCAGCAGCGTGTAGACGAAGACGTAGAACAGGATCGCCGCCAGCGACAGCACCGCCGCCAGCAGGTTCGCGCCCAGCGCGAGCACCGCGAACGAGACCACGCCCAGCATGATCCCGAAGATCAACGCGTGCTTGCGCGGCACCTCGTAGCTCACCAGCGGGCGGCTGCGGGTGCGGTGCATCACCGCGTCGATGTCCGAATCGGCCACGCAGTTCAGCGCGTTCGCGCTGCCCGCGGACATGGCGCCGCCGACCAGCGTCACCAGCACCAGCCACGGCGACGGGACGCCGCGCTCGGCCAGGAACATCGCCGGGATCGTCGTGACCAGCAGCAGCTCGATGACCCGCGGCTTGGTGAGCGCGAAGTACGCGGCGAGCACGCCGCGCCGCTTCGCGGTGGTGGTGGCGGGGGCCGCGGTCTCAGCCTGTTCGGGAACCGCCGTCATCAGCTCGTCGCCTCCGACGTCGCCGCGGTCTCGAACGGCAGCGGCTCACCGCTCGTGCGCAGCCGGTGCCACAGCACGACCTTGCGCTCCGCGAAGAAAGCGCCGAACGGGATGGTGCCCGCCAGCAGGACCAGCAGCATCCGCCCGTAGGGGATGCGCAGCTGCACGGTGGTGACGAGCGCGACGAACAAGTACACGATGTAGAGGTAGCCGTGGCCGATGCCGATCGTGGTCGTCCACTGGTCGCCCAGCAGCTGCATGGACGAGCCCTCGGGCCACAAGTACTTCAGCACCATCGTCAGGCACAGCAAGATGAGCAGCACCGCTGTCACGTACGCCATGACCCGGTAGAAGGCCAGAACGCCAGGCTTCACCACAAATCCCTCAATCCCGCCGCTGCCACGAACACCGGAATCGACCGTACGCCACCGCCCCCGCACGGCTGCGCGTGACCTGGCGAGACAGTGGTGCCGGCCACGCCCGCGCGTCGGAGGCGACGTGGATCAGGAGTTCAGTCCACGCCCGGCAACCCGTAGGCGCGCGCGATCAGCTCGTAGGAACGCAGCTTCGCCGTCCGGTCGTACATGTTCGCGGTCAGCATCAGCTCGTCGACCTCGGTGCTCTCCCGCAGCGCCTCCAGCTCCGCGTGCACCGACTCGGGCGTGCCGTAGATCGCGTCGGCCAGCCAGCTGTCCACGACGCTCTGCTCCATCGCCGAGTACCGGTACTCGCGGGCCTCCTCGGGGCTGGGCATGCGCCCCGGGTTGCCGCTGCGCAGCCGCAACATGCTCAGCGCCATCGGACGCGCCAAGTCCAGCGCCTCCTGCTCGGTGTCGGCGGCGATCGCCTGCGCGCCGATCATCGAGTAGGGCTCGTCGAGCACCTCCGAAGGCTGGAACGACTGCCGGTACAGCTCCAGCGCGGGCAGCGTGTTGCGCGCCGAGAAGTGGTGGGCGAACGCGAACGGCAACCCCAGCGCACCCGCGACCTGGGCGCTGAAACCGCTGGAACCGAGCAGCCACACCGGCGGCGCCTGGCCGTGCGGGATCGAGTTCACCTCGGCGTACGGGTGGTCGGCGGTGAAACCGTCGCCGAGGAAGCGCAGCAGCTCACCGAGCTGCTGCGGGAAGTCGTCGACCGACAGCGGACCGCTCGTGCGGCGCAGCGCGCGGGCCGTGCCCTGGTCGGTACCGGGCGCGCGGCCGATGCCGAGGTCGATGCGACCCGGATGCAGCGCCTGCAACGTGCCGAACTGCTCCGCGACGACCAGCGGCGCGTGGTTGGGCAGCATCACGCCGCCCGAGCCGAGCCGCAACGTGCTCGTCGCGGCGGCCAGGTGCGCGATCACCACCGGCGGCGAGGAGCTCGCGATCCCCGGCATGCCGTGGTGCTCGGCGACCCACAGCCGGTGGAAGCCCCAGCGTTCCGCGGCCCTCGCGAGCTCCGTGGTCGTGGCCAGCGCCTCACCGGGCGTGGTCTCCACCCCGACGGGCGCGAGGTCGAGGATCGACAGCGGCACGGCCGACCGCCCTCGCGCCGTGCCGCGAATCGGGTCGGTCTGGTCCGCGTGACCGTGGGCCCCGAGGGCGGTGCGGTCCGGGTTGGCGACAGTGTCCATCGCCGTTCCCAACCACCCGATCACGGCCCTTTGTTCCCACCCCACCCCTGTGCCGGTGATCACAACCCCGCCCCGAGTGAACGGACCCTCCGCCCAATCCCCTTGGACGAACAGTCCGTTCACCCCCTCCAGCCCAGCGGCACACCCCCAGAGCGGGCGCCACCGCGCCGATCCGGGACGAAGTGAACGGACCGTCCGCCCAATCCCCTTGGACGAACGGTCCGTTCACCCCCTCCAGCCCGACCGGACCTCCGCTGGAGCCACCTCACCCACGAACGACCTCTGATCGAGTGAACGGACCGTCTGCCCAATCCGACTGGACGAACGGTCCGTTCACTCCACCCGCCCCGGCGGCAAGCTCCCGGAGAAGACGGCGCCGCGCCGGTCCGGAATGAGGTGAGCGGACCGTTCGTCCAACGGGATTGGACGAACAGGCCGTTCACTCAATCCCGCTCTGCGCAGGTGAGCGGACCGTTTGACCAAGCTGGTCGGACGAACGGGCCGTTCACTCGCTTCCGTTCCTGCGCAGGGTGGAGTGGGCGGACCGTTCGTCCAACGGGGTTGGGCGGACGGGCCGTTCGCTCGGGATGCCGGGGGCTCAGGCGTGTTCGGCGGTGAGGGCGTAGCCGGAGGGCGCGGTCGCCCGGGGCGTGTTGCGGTACCGGAGGATCGAGTCGCGGATGTCGCCCGCCCGGACCGCGCCGTTGGACAGCAGCGACGACGTGATGCCGTGGGTGTGCTCGGTGCCGCCTTGGAAGTACACGCCGCCGCGGACGCCGTCGGTGGTGCGCACCCGGTAGTCGCGGTCCACCTGCACCTGCCCGTCCGCGTCCTGCAGGCATTCCTCCCAGGTGCGCCCGAGGAACCGCCCGGGGTCGCCGGGCCGGCAGCCGGTGGCGTAGACGAGCACGTCGGAGTCGAGCACTTCGCGCTCACCGGTGGGCAGGAATTCGACGGTGACCGCGACGCCGTCGGCGGAGGTCTCGACGTCGGTGACGCGGGAGGCGTTGAGCATCCGCAGCCGTTCCTTGCCCTGCACCTTCTCCTGGTAGGCGCGGGCGTAGAGCTGCTCGATGAGTTCGAGGTCCACCACGGAGTAGTTCGTGTTGCGGTGGTAGTCCATGAGCATCTGCTTCACCCCGGTCGGCGAGGTGTAGAAGTGGTCGACCGCGTCGGGGTCGAAGATGCGGTTCGCGAACGGGCTGTCGTCGGCGGGGGTGTGCCCGTAGCGGCTGAACACCGAGCACACTTCCGCGTCGGGGAACGAGCGGTGCAGGTGGTCGGTGACTTCGGCGGCGCTCTGCCCGGCTCCGACGATGGTGAACCGGCGTGGCTCGGTGCCGTCGAGTTCGCCGACGCGGTGCATCAGTTCGAGGTTGTGCCACACGCGGTCGCCGAGTTCCGCGCCGGGCGGCAGGCTCGCTTCGAGTCCGACGGCGACGACGATGTTGCGGGCGAGCCGGGCGGTGACCTGGCCGGACCCGTGCCGCACGAGCACTTCGAACACGTCGCCGTCCTGCACGGGCCGCACGTCGATGACTTCGGCGTCGTAGTCCGCGAGGTGTTCCAGCCGGCCGGCGGCCCACTCCAGGTAGTCGTGATATTCGACGCGGGTCGGGAACATGGTCTTGTGGTTGATGAAGTCGACCAGGCGGCCCTTGTCCTGCAGGTACGACAGGAACGAGAAGTCGCTGGCGGGCTCGCGCATCGTCACGAGGTCTTTGAGGAAGGAGACCTGCATCGTGGTGCCTTCGATGAGCATGCCGCGGTGCCAGCCGAACCTCGGCTTGCGTTCCACGAAGCTCGCGTCGAGCCGTTCGCCCTCGTCGCAGCGGCGGTTGTGTTCCTCGACGGCCACGGCCAGCGCTAAGTTGGAGGGGCCGAAGCCGATGCCCAGGATGTCCTGGACGTGGCCTTGCACGGGGGTCGGAGCCGCAGACACGGTTGTCCCTTCGCCGGTACCCGGTCGGTGTCGCGCTCGGGCACGGTGGAATCCGCAGACCGCTCAGTCGCGGTCGTGGTTGTATCGGTCGTGGTAGTCGGTTTCGGCCATGCCGGCTTTCCAGTAGCCGATGGCGAGCACCGATCGGGCGTCGAATCCGCGGTCCTGCCGCAGGTGGCGGCGGATGCCGCGGACGATCCCGGATTCACCGGAGACCCAGGCCGACACGTCGTGGCTGTCGGGGATGTCGAGGTCGCGGACGGCGTCGGACAGCAGCGTGGAGCGCCCTGCTGGCACGCCGTCGCGGTGCAGCCAGGTCATCCGCACGTTCGGCGGGCATTCGATGTGCTGCTGGTCGCTGCTCCCGGCGACTTCCAGGAAGACCTGGCCGCGCGCGGTGAGCGGCAGCCCTTCGATGATCGAGGCGATGGCGGGCATCGCGGTCTCGTCGCCGACCAACAGGTACCAGTCGGCTTCCCGGCAGGTCCGGCCGCCGGGGCCGAGCACGCCGAGGTAGTCGCCCGGTTCGGCTGCGCGCGCCCAAGACGCGGCGACGCCGTGGTCTCCGTGCATGACGAAGTCGATGTCGAGCTCGCCGCGCTGTTCGTCGTAGCGGCGCACCGTGTAGGTGCGCATGGTGGGCCGTTCGTGCGCTTCGGGCCACACGTAGCGGCCTTCGTCGTTGAGGACGGGGAGCACCGGGCGGTGCTGACCGGGTTGCGGGACGAACACCTTCACGTTGGGCCCGCTGTGCTGCTCGCGGAACCCGGCGAGTTCGTCCCCGCCGAGGGTGATGCGCCGCATCGAAGGCGACAGCTCCGTCGTGCGGAGCACCTCCAGCGTGCGGGTCGGAGGACGGCGGTGTTCGCTGCGTCCGGGTCGGTCCGCTGTCGTCATCGGCCCTGGCGTTCCTTCCTCACTGTCTCCAGAACGATCACTGGAATTAAGGCTAGCCTAACCATAGAACGGCGGGATGTCTTCCCCGCGGTGGGCCAGATCTCGCCCGAACGCACGACCGGCCGGGAGCGCCGTCAGCTCCGGGCCGCCGGGACCGCCCCGGACCCGCTGCCCTCGTCCACGTCGTGACCAGCATCGGCGCGCAGCGCGGCGGGATTCTTGATGCGCAGCGCCACGAACACGCCCAGCAGCGCGAATCCGGCGGAGACGAGCATCGCCACGTGGTAGGCGCCGAGCGAACCGGACGACCCGGCCCCGCCGAGTGCGAGCACACCGGCCGTGACGGCGACGCCGAGCGCCGAACCGATCTGGCGCTGCACGTTGAACAAGGTGGACGCGCCGCCGGTGGCGGTGGCGCTGATCGTCGCGAACGCCACGACCTGCAGCTCGATCGACGCGGCACCGACGAAGAACCCGGAGGCGAACTGCACGGCCCCCGCCGACAGCGGACCGGTCACCAGGTTCATCGCGGCGAACGACGCGGCGGCGCCGAGCATCGCCGAGGCGATCAGCAACCGCGGCCCCATCCTGGGGTGCGCCCAGGTCACCGCCTGCGAGGCCACCATCAGCCCGACCGCCTTCGGCAGGGTCACCAGCCCCGTCTCCCACGGCGAGGCGCCCATGCCGGACTGGTACATCAGCGTGAAGCCGTAGAGCGTGCCGAGGAATCCGGCCACGCACGTCGCCAGGATGAGGCTGGCCCGCCGGAACGAGGCGTCGCCGAACAACCGCACGTCCAGCATCGGTTGCCGGGACCGCAGCTGGGACACGACGAGCGCGATGAGGCAGCCCAGCCCGACCACCCCCGCCAGGTAGAAGTGCGGGGAGTCCGGCCCGCGCATCGACACCGCGTCCAGCGCGTACATCAGCAGGCCCAGTCCGGGCGCGGCCAGCGCGAACCCGATCAGGTCGAACCGCTTGTGCACGGATTCGACGTGTTCGCGCAGCCGCAGCACGCCGTAGACCAGGGCCAGCACGCCGAACGGCACGTTCACGAAGAAGCCCCACCGCCAGCTGAGCTGCTCGACGAAGAACCCGCCCAGCACCGGCCCGAGCGCGGGTGCCACCGCGGTCGGGATCACCAGCACCCTGGAGAGCCTGATCCGCTCCTGCGGCGGGTAGGCGCGGAACAGCATGGTCAGCGCCACCGGGCTCAGCACGCCGCCGCCCGCGCCCTGCACGACGCGGGCCGCGGTGAGCTGCGTCAGGTCTTGAGCGGCCCCGCACAGCGCGGAGGCCAGCACGAACGCGCCGAACGCGGCCAGGAAGACCTTCTTGGTCCCGAACCGGTCGCCCAGCCAGCCCGACACGGGGATGCACACCGCGAGGCTGACCAGGTAGCCGATGTTGATGGCGCTGGTCGCGCTCGGCGGCACCCCGAACTCGGCGCCGATCGCGGGCAGCGCCACGTTGACGATGGTGGCGTCCATGCCGTTCATGAACATCGCGGCGACGTAGACGATGCAGACCGCGACTTTGGGGTCGTTCACACGCACTGTTGGTTCCCGACTTACGCGCCGTTGCGGACCGGGCGGATGTCCGTCCAGTGCACCTCGATGTGTTCCAGGCAGGCTTCGCGGCCCGCCGGGCCGTGGGCGACCGTCCAGCCGTCGGGCACCTTGATCCGCTCCGGCCACAGCGAGTACTGGTCCTCGTCGTTGACCAGGGCGTAGAACGAGCCCTCGGGGTCGTCGAACGGATTGCTCATGGTCCGGAACTCCTTCGCGGGTCGGGAGCGGGGGCTTCGGTGCGCCGCAGCCGATCTTGGACGATCTCGGCGATCTCGGCGAGCGGGGCGGGCCGGGTCATGTCCTTGTGCTCGCAGGCGATGTCGTGGTTCTCCACGGCTCCGTCCACGTAGGACTCCCACATGCGGGGCGTCAGGGATGCCTTGGCCTGGTTGACGGTGGCGGTGAAGAACAGCACGTCGCCGTGGAACGTGCCGTGGTCGGCCTCGTTCTCCAGCACCGCGCAGTTGGCGAAGTTGTCGATGACGGCCTTCACGGTGTGCTCTTCGAGGTTCGCCAGCGCGCTGCCCTCGGCGGAGAGGATCTCCATCACCTGGTCGCGATGCAGCGGCTGCTCGCCCAGCAGGCCCATGTCGTAGCCGGCCATGTACAGCAGCGCCTTGAGCGCCTCCTCCTCGGTGGGCAGCTCGTCCCACACGTCCTTCGGGTACGAGTCGAGCATGCACAGGAACCGGACCTGTTCGCCCTGGTCCTGGAGCTGGGTGCTCATCTCGTGGGCGACGACGCCGCCGAAGGACCAGCCGAGGAAGTGGTACGGGCCGTGCGGCTGCACCTCGCGGACGTGGTCGAGGTACTCGGCGGCCATCGCCGCGAGGTCGTCCAGCACCGGCGCGGGCTCGTCGAGGCCCCGCGATTGCAGGCCGTAGAGCGGGCGCTGCGGGTCGATGTGCTTCATCAGCCCGGAGAACGGCCAGGCCAGCCCGGCCGCGGGGTGCACGCAGAACAGCGGTTCCTTCGCGCCCTCGGTGCGCAGCGGCAGCAGGATGCCCAGCGCATCGCCCTTGCCACCGGTGCGCACGCGGGCGCCGAGCCCGGCGACGGTCGGGGCGGCGAACAGGCTGCCCACGTTGAGCTTCACGCCGAGCGCCTCGTCGATGCGCGCGATGAGCCGGGCCGCGAGCAGCGAATGCCCGCCGAGGTCGAAGAAGCCGTCGTGCACGCCGACGCGCGGGAGTTCGAGCACTTCCGCGAACAGCGCGCACAGCACCTCTTCGGTGGGGTCGCGGGGCACCGCGGAGCCGACGGCGCCGGCGAGGTCGGGTTCGGGCAGCGCAGACCGGTCCAGCTTCCCGTTCGGCATCAGCGGCAGTGCGTCCACGAACACGATCGCGGCGGGGACCATGTAGTCCGGCAGCGATTCGGCGACGTGCGCGCGCAGTTCGGCCTGCTCCACTTCCCGCTGGGCGACGACGTAGCCGATGAGGCGCTTGTCGCCGGGCCGGTCCTCGCGCACGACGGTGGCGACCTGGCCGACGGCGGGGTGCTTGGCCAGCGACGCCTCGATCTCACCGGGTTCGATGCGGAATCCGCGGATCTTGACCTGGTCGTCGGCCCGCCCGGCGAAGTCCAGCGCCCCGTCGGCACGCCACCGCACCAGGTCACCGGTGCGGTACATGCGCGCGCCGGGCGCGCCGTGCGGATCGGCGACGAAGCGCTCGGCGGTCAGCGACGGGCGGTTCAGGTAGCCGTGGGCGAGGCCGGTTCCGGAGACGTAGAGCTCGCCGACCACTCCCGGCGGCACCGGCCGCAGCGCGGCGTCGAGCACGTAGAGCCGGGTGCCGGGGTCGGGCACGCCGATCGGGACCGACGTGCCGGTGTCGGGTTCGCACTCCCACAGGGTGGAGTTCACGGTGGCCTCGGTCGGGCCGTAGCAGTTGAGCATCACGCGGTCCCGCGACCAGCGTTCCACCAGGTCGGCGGGCACCTTCTCGGCACCGCAGAGCAGCGTCGCGTTCGGCGGCAGGTCCACGTCGGGCGGGAACATGCCCATCACCGACGGCCCGATCGCCAGGTGCGTCACCTCGTGCTCGCGGGCGTAGTCGGCCAGCGGCGCGCCCGGCACCCGCCGGTCGGCGGGCACCACGACGAGCGTGCCGCCGGAGAGCAGTCCCATGCACAGCTCCCAGAACGCGACGTCGAAGCTCGGCGAGGCGAACTGCAGCACCCTGCTCTCGGCGGTGATGCCGACCCGCTGGGTCTGGGTGGCGACGAGACCGGCGACGCCGGTGTGCGGGACGACGACGCCCTTGGGCCTGCCGGTGGAACCGGAGGTGTAGATGACGTACGCCGGATCATCCACTGTGGACTTCCGGGGCGGTGTCGCAGTGGGCTCGGCGTCCCAGGCCGCGCGCACCTGCGCGCTGTCGAGCAGCAGCGTCGGCGCGTTGTCCGGGCTGCGGTCCGAGAACGCCAGCACCAGGCCCGGATCCGCGTCGTCGATCATGTGCTCCAGCCGGTCGGCCGGGTAGTCGGGGTCCAGCGCCAGGTAGGCCGCACCGGACGCGAGCACCGCCAGCAACCCGATGATCAGTTCCGGCGAGCGCGGCAGCATCACGCCGACGATCCGGCCCGGCGCGGCACCGCGCTCCATCAGCAGGTGCGCCAGCGCGTTCACCCGCGCGCCCAGCTCCGCGTAGCTGAGCTCGGTGCCCTCGAAGACCAGCGCCGCCTTGTCCGGGCGCTCCGCGATCCGCTGGTCGAGCAGGTCGGGGAACGTCGCGGGCCGCACGTCCTGGTCCGGGATCGCGTCGCCCCAGTTGAAGATCCGCCGTCGCTCCGCCGGATCGAGCAGGTCCAGGTCGCCGATCGGGGTGTCCGGGGCCGCGGCGGCCGCGGTGAGCAACCGCACGAACCGCGCGGTCAGCGCCTCGACGCTCGCGGGCTCGAACAGGTCCGCGCTGAACTGGGCGACGCCCTCGACGCCGTCGGAGACCTCGCGCAGGCTCAGCGCCAGGTCGAACTTGGCGGCCCCCGCGTCGACGATGTCCACGGTCGCGTCGAGACCGGGGAACTCCGCGTCCACCGCCTCCGCTTCGCCCCAGTAGGCCAGCATCACCTGGAACAGCGGGTGCCGGGCCAGCGACCGCGACGGGTTGAGCACCTCCGCGAGCCGCTCGAAGGGCAGCTCGGCGTGGTCGTAGGCGGCCAGGTCGGACTGGCGCACCCGGTCCAGCAGCTCGGCGAACGTGGGCTCGCCGGAGGTGTCGGTGCGCAGCACCAGGCTGTTGACGAAGAACCCGACGAGCTCGTCGAGCCGGTCGTCGCCGCGTCCCGCGACCGGCGAACCGATGGGGATGTCGGTGCCCGCGCCGAGGCGGGTCAGCAGCGCGGCCAACCCGGCCTGCACCACCATGAACAGGCTCGCCCGGTGTTCGGTGGCCAGCGCGCGGAGGTCCCGGTGCAGCGCGGCGTCGAAGCCGAACCGCACGGCGCCGCCCCGGTGGCTGGGCACCGCGGGCCGCTGGTGGTCGGCGGGCAGCGCGAGCTCGTCGGGCAGCCCCGCCAGCGCGTCCCGCCAGAACGCGAGTTCGCGCGCCGCGAGGCTCTGCTCGTCCTGCTCGTCACCGAGCAGTTCCCGCTGCCACAGCGCGTAATCCGCGTACTGCACCGGTAACGGCGCCCAGTCCGGTTCCGCGCCGCGGCGGCGGGCCGCGTAGGCGGTGGCGAGGTCGCGCAGCAGCGGCGCCATCGACCACTCGTCGGTGGCGATGTGGTGCAGCAGCACCAGCAGCACGTGCTCCCGCTCACCGGTGCGCAGCAGCGTGGCACGCAGCGGCGGCTCCTGCGCCAGGTCGAAACCGTGCCGGGCCGCTGCGGCGAGCTCGCCGTCGAGCTCGGCCTCCGTCGTCTCGACGACCGGCAACTCCGGCTCGCCCGGCTCCAGCACGAGCTGGCGCGGTTCGCCCTGGCGGTCGGGGAACGCGGTGCGCAGGCTCTCGTGCCTGCCCACCACGTCGCCGAGCGCGGCGCGCAACGCGGCCACGTCGAGCGCACCGGACAGCCGCACGCTGATCGGCAGGTTGTAGGTGGCGCTGGGCCCCTCCAGCCGGTGCAGGAACCAGAGCCGCTGCTGCGCGAAGGACAGCGGCACCTCGTCCGGCCGGGGCCGCGGGCGCAGTTCCGGGCGGGGGCGCAGGCTCGGCCCCATCCGCCGCACCAGACCCGCCACGGTCGGGTGGTCGAACAAGGTGCGGATGGACAGCTCCACGCCCAGTTCGCCGCGCACCCGCGTCAGCAGCCGCGTCGCCAGCAGCGAATGCCCGCCGAGGTCGAAGAAACCGTCGTCGATGCCGACCTCCGGCACGCCCAGCACCTCGCCGAACAGCCGGCACAGCACCGATTCGACCGCGTCGCGCGGGCCCCGGCCCGCCGCCTGCGGCGCGAAGTCCGGCGCGGGCAGCGCCTTCGCGTCGAGCTTTCCGTTGGGGGTCAGCGGAAGCGCGTCCAGCAGCACCACCGCCGAAGGCACCATGTAGTCCGGCAGCTCCGCCGCCAAGTGCGATCGCAGCTCGGCGGCTTCGGCGGCCGACACGGCGTACCCGACGAGCCGGTGATCACCGGGCTGGTCCTCGCGCGCCACCACCGCGGCCTGCGTGACCTGCGGATGCGCCGCGAGCCGCGCCTCGATCTCACCGAGCTCGATGCGGAAACCGCGGATCTTGACCTGGTGGTCGGCTCGCCCGACGAACTCCAGCAGGCCGCCGGAGCGCCACCGCGCCAAGTCCCCGGAGCGGTACATCCGGGCGCCCTTCTCGCCGAACGGGTCGGCGACGAACCGCGACGCCGTCAACGCCCGCCGCCCCAGGTAGCCGCGCGCCAGCCCCTCCCCCGAGATGTAGAGCTCGCCGATCACGCCCGGCGGCACCGGGTGCAGGTTCTCGTCCAGCAGGTACACCCGCAGGTCCGGGATGCCGCGGCCGATCAGGCTGCCGTCGCGCCGCGCGACCAGCTCCGGGTCGAGCTCCACGTACGACACGTGCACGGTCGTCTCGGTGATCCCGTACATGTTGATCAGCTTCGGGTCGTCCGGGTGCCGCGCGTACCAGTCGTCCAGCCGGGACAGGTCCAACGCCTCACCGCCGAACACCACGTACCGCAGCGCGAGCTCGAACTCCGGAGCGTTCCGGTCGGCCTCGATGAGCTGGTAGAACGCCGACGGGGTCTGGTTCAGCACGGTGACGCGCTCACGCGCCAGCAGGCCCAGGAACTCCTGCGGCGAACGGCTCACCTCGTGCGGCACCACGACCAGCCTGCCGCCGTGCAGCAGCGCGCCCCACAGCTCCCACACCGAGAAGTCGAAGGCGTACGAGTGGAACAGCGTCCACACGTCCTGGGCCCCGAAGGAGAACCACGGGTCGGTCGCGGTGAACAAGCGCACCACGTTGTGGTGCGGGATCACCACGCCCTTCGGCTGACCGGTGGAACCAGAGGTGTAGATGACGTACGCGGCGTGATCCGACGTCAACGGCCCGCGTTCCCCACCGCGCGGATCGCGCTGGGAATGCTCGGCGATCTCCGCCGCTCCGGCCGGATCGTCCAGCAGCAGCCGCGGGATGTCGGCCGGGAGGTTCGCGTGGTGCGCGGTGTCGCTGATCAGCATCGCGGGCTCGGAGTCCGCGACGATGTAGGCGATGCGGCTCGCCGGGTTCCCCGGATCCAGCGGCAAGTACGCCGCTCCCGCCTTGAGCACCGCCAGCACCGAGACCACCAGCTCCGCCGAACGCGGCAGCGCCAGCGCCACCAGCTGCTCCGGGCCGACGCCGTGGTCGATGAGGCAGTGCGCCAGCCGGTTCGCCCGCGCGTCCAGCTCGGTGTAGGTGATCCGCTCGTCGCCCCAGGTCAGCGCCACCGCCTCCGGGGTGCGGCGGACCTGGTCCTCGAACAGGTCCGGCAGCGTCATCCCCGTGCGGTCGGCTCCGACGGGGCCGCCGTTCCACTCGTCGAGCACCAAGCGGCGTTCTTCAGCGGAGAGCAGGTCGACCTCGCCGACCGTCCCGTTCGCCTCCGCGAACCGGCTCAGGAAGCGCAGGAACCTGTCCTGGTGCGCGGAGATCTCGTCGGCGGTGTAGAGGTCCGGGTTCGCGTCGAACTCGAACCGCATCCCGGTGCCGACGGTGTAGACCGACACCGTCAGGTCGTCGACCGGGCCCGCCGCCAGGTTGTGCACCGTCGCGGAGTGCTCGCCGAAGCACAGGTCGTAGTCGAACGCCTTCACGTTGATCATCGGACCGAACAGCGGCCGGTCCGTGCCCAGCAGTCGCAAGTCCCGGCGCAGGTCCTCACCCCGGTACTGCTGGTGCTTGCGCACCTGGCGGACCGCCTTCGCCACCTGCACGACCAGCTCGTCGCGCGTCGAATCCGGCGCGACCGACAGCCGCAGCGGCAGCACGTTCACGACCATGCCCGGCACCCGCGACGCGGCCGACCCGAGCCGCCCCATCACCGGCAGCCCCAGCACCACCTCGCGCTGCCCCGTCACCCGGTGCAGGTACGCCGCGAACCCGGCGATCAACGCGTCCGGCCAGATCGTGCGGCTGTCCTGCGCGGCCCCGGCCAGCGCGTCGGCGGCTCCGGAATCCACGTCCGCCGCGCGGCGCAGGAACGTGCGCGCCGTCCGGCCCGACCGCCCCGCCAAGGTGCCCGGTTCGGGGCGGTCGGCGAACCGCTCCCGCCAGAACTCCGCATCCCGCTCGAACTTCTCCGACGCCCGGTAGTCCCGCTCCGCCTCCAGCAGCGACTCCAGCGGCCCGAACGGGGACCGCCCCGGCTCATCGCCCGCGACCAGCGCCGTGTAGACCTCTGCGACCCGGCGCAGCACGATGGAGAAGCCGTAGCCGTCGATGGCCACGTGGTGGATCCGCTGGTACCAGAGCCACCGATCGTCGGCCGGCTTCAGCAGCGCCGCCGTGAACAGCCTGCCCTCCGGGCCCCCCACCGCCAGGTCCACCTGCTCGGCGAGGTCGCCGCGCATCCACCGCAGCGCGGCCGACATCGGGTCCGCGTCCCCGCTGACGTCGACCACCGGCAGGCTCGGCTCCCACGGCCGGTCGATCAGCTGCCGCGGACCGTCCTCGGTCTCGACCACCCGGATCCGCAGCGTGTCGGCCTCGGCCAGCACCCTGGTCAGCGCGTCGGCGAACAGCTCCGGGTCGACCGGGCCGTGGATCTCGACGTACTCGCTGGTGTTGTAGATCGGGTTCGCGCGGTCGAGCGCCTGCGCGAACCAGATCCCCGCTTGCGCGGCGGACAGCGGCAGTGACGCGCCCTGCGGCTCCGGCATCGTTCTCCCCACGGGACGCGGACAAAGTAAGGCTAACCTTATTTCACCCGCAGCCCGGTGACCAGAACCCCCACCGCGTGCGCTACCTCTCAGCCCCACCCCCGGAGACGAAGAAGTGAACGGCCCGTCCGTCCAACCCAACGGGACGAACGATCCGTTCACCCCACCCCAACGAGCAAGAACGGACGACTCCCCACTCCCGCCCATCCCTGCCGCCGCACCCGAGTCCCCGCAGCCGGTTTCCGAGTGAACGGACCGTCCGTCCAATCCCTTGGGACAAACGGTCCGTTCACTCCACCCGAGCCCTCGCCCACCTCCGGCGCCGCCGCGCAGGCGGATATGAGTGAACGGACCGTTCGTCCAATCTGGTTGGGCTAACGGTCCGTTCACTCCGGAGCTCTCGAACAGCGGGCCGCCGCCGGGTGACGCCGGGGTCGCTCCTCTCGATGGCTGCTCAGCGCTGGTGAACGGACCGTTCGTCCCATCGCGTTGGACGAACGGTCCGTTCACTCGGACAGGACCGCGATCAGCGGGCGTGGACCATGAGGGCGGAGTTCTTGCCGGGCAGCCCCACCTCGCGGGACCGCTCGAAACCGGCCTTCCCGAACGCCGCCACCGACGCGCCGTTGTGCACGTTGGGCTCCGCGACGACGCGCACGCACTCCGGATCCGCCGCGAGCAGGCCGCGCGCCACCGAGGTCAGCAACGACGAGCCGAGCCCGCGGCCGACGGCGTCCTTCTCCCCGATCGCGATGTGCACGCCGAGATCACGCGGATGCAGCGGGTAGCAGGCGGCGAGCTTGTCCCGCACCACCCGGTACAGCTCCACGTACGCGACCGCGCGGCCGTCGCGGCTCACGATGCACGGCACCGAGTGCTCGCCGCCGAGCTGCGCGCCGAGCTCGTCCTGCCAGCGCTGCAACGACCACGCCTGGTTCCAGTTGACCGCGACGTGGTCCTCGTTCATCCAGCGGTGCACCAGCGCGGGATCCTCGGAGTCCAGCACCACCGGCCGCAACGACCAGCCCTCGTCGAGCACCGGCACCGGAACTCCCGGCACCGCCTCCGCCGGCACTTCGCGCAGCGGGTTCGGCGTTTCGTAGCGCACCGGCGCTACCGCCACCTTGCCCTCGGACAGGTAGCGCAGACCGGAGCCGTTGAGCACGGCCAGGTCCGTCAAGGTGGCGCTGTGCAGCCAGTGCCGCACCATCCGCTCGGTGTCCGGGTAGGTCTCGGCGAGCGCCGCCAAGTCGTGGGCCAGCGCGTCCAGCAGCACCGACTCGTCGGCCACCCCGCGCAGGCCGAACCGCCCGATGACGGCCAGCGAGCGGCGGGTCAGCAGCCGCGCCGTCACCTCGTCCAGGTCGGCGCGGCCATCGAGGTTGCGCAGCGCGGGCGTCACCGTGCTCTCCACGTGCGACGCGAGCCACCTCCGAGCCTCGTCCTGCGTCGACACGCCTTGCCCGAGCACGTCGACGTCGTCGTTGCCCGCCAGCGGATCGATCGCGTCGGTGCGCACCGCGTGCAGCAGCCAGTCGAGCAACGTGCCCGCGCCCTCGGAGTTGATCGGCGCGTCGGCCGGCGCCCGGCCGCGCGCATCCGCCGAGCAGGCCGCGGCGAGCAGCGCCGAATCCGCGACGGCACCGGAGTCCGCAACCCGGATCGGGCCGAAGCCGTGCGCGCCCGTCGGTGAGCGGTAGGTGACCTCGGTGGTGAACCGCAGCGGCCCGATCGTCGCCTTCAGCGGACCCAGCGCGACCGGCGTGTGGGTCTCCGCCAGCCACCTTCGCAACAACACCGCGGCCCGCGGATCCACCTGCACGTTCTCGGTCACACCTGTCACACGCCACCCCTTCACGCTGAGTCGGGAGAGCCGACCCTAACTCAGCCGAACGGTCAACGGACCCCCGTCTCCCGGTGCCCCCGATCACTCACCGCCACCACGTCATCGGAGTGAACGGACCGCCTGCCCAATCCCGTTGGACGAACGGTCCGCTCACTCCACCCGAGCACCACCGACCGGGCGACGACACCGGCCGCACCGTCCGCCGCCGAGTGAACGGACCGCTCGCCCAACGGGATGGGACGAACGGTCCGTTCACTCGACGCTCCTGGCCGCAGCGCCGTCCCGGGCCGTCGACCACCGGGGCTACCGGGTCGGAGTGAACGGACCGTTCGTCCAAGCGGATTGGACGAACGGTCCGTTCACTCGGAAACGCGGTGCGGTGGCGGGGTCAGAGCACTCGGGTGAGGAATTCCCGGGTTCGGGGTTCGCGCGGCGCCAGCAGGACTTCGGCGGGCGGGCCGGATTCGACGACTCGGCCGTCGTCGAGGAACACCACGGTGTCCGCGACCTCGCGGGCGAACCCGATCTCGTGCGTCACCACCACCATGGTGAGCCCGCCGCGGGCGAGGTCCTTCATCACCGCCAGCACCTCCCCCACCAGTTGCGGATCGAGCGCGCTGGTCGGTTCGTCGAACAGCAGCACCTTCGGCTCCATGGCGAGGGCCCGTGCGATGGCCACCCGCTGCTGCTGGCCGCCGGAGAGCCGGCGCGGGTACGACTCCGCGTGCTCCTCCAGCCCCACTTCGCGCAACGCCGCCAGCGCCCGCCGCTCGGCGTCCTTTTTGGACAGACGTCGCACCCCGCGCAGCGCTTCCATCACGTTGCGCAGCGCGGTCATGTGGCCGAACAGGTGGAATCCCTGGAAGACCATGCCGATCTCGGCTCGCTGCCGGGAGATCACCCGGTCCGGCAGCTCGTGGAGCTTGCCGCCGGACTCCCGGTAGCCGACCAGCGCGCCGTCCACCTCGACCCGCCCGGCGTCGATCTTCTCCAGGTGGTTGATGCAGCGCAGCAGGGTGCTCTTGCCGGAACCGGACGGGCCGATGACGCAGGTGACCGTTCCCCCGCCGACGGCGAGATCCACCCCGCGCAGCACCGGCACCGCGCCGAAGCTCTTGCGCACGCCCCGCACTTCGACCATCGCGGACACGCTCATCGACCTCCGATCACGGCGCCGCGCAACCGCT
Organism: Saccharopolyspora sp. NPDC002578; assembly: GCF_053592695.1. Lineage (NCBI taxonomy): Bacteria > Bacillati > Actinomycetota > Actinomycetes > Pseudonocardiales > Pseudonocardiaceae > Saccharopolyspora > Saccharopolyspora sp. NPDC002578. The sequence goes on from NZ_JBSFWJ010000006.1 coordinate 53,113, forward strand.
GCCACGGCGTCGGCGCGGATTCTCGTTGCGCTCCGCGGGAATAGTGCCGTTCGACGTAGTACTGGCCGATCGTCAGCAGGCTGGTGACGATCAAGTACCAGACCGTCGCCACCAGCAGCAGCGGGATCACCAGGTAGTTGCGGTTGTAGATCAGCTGCACCGAGTGCAGCAGGTCGTGCACCGCGATGACGCTGACGATCGAGGTGCCCTTCAACGTGCCGATGAGCATGTTCGCCGCGGGCGGCACGATCGCGCGCATCGCCTGCGGCAGCACGATCCGCCGCAGGACGCGGGCGCGGGTCATCCCCAGCGCCTGCGCCGATTCGGACTGCCCGGCGTCGACCGACAGGATTCCGCCGCGCACCACTTCCGCAGCGTAGGCGGCTTCGTGCAGCACCAGGCCGATCACCGCCGTGGTGACGCCGCCGAGCAGATCGACGGTGGGCGCGGAGAACTCCCCGAACCCGATCACCGGGTACAGCGCGCCGATGTTGAACCAGAACAGCAGCTGGACGAGCACCGGAACCGACCGGAAGAACCAGGTGTACCCCCAGGCCACCGCTGCCAGCACCGGGTTCCCGGACAGCCGCATGACGGCCAGCGCGGTGCCGAGCGCGAACCCGAGGACCATGGTCACCGCGGTGAGCCACAACGTCAGCCACAGCCCGTGCAGCACCGCCGGGGTGGCGAAGTAGGCGGCGACGACGTTCCACTGGAAGTTCGGGTTCGTCGCGACCGAGACGACGGTGGCGCCGAGCAGGACCAGCACCAGCACCGCCGCGACCCAGCGGAACGGGCGCCGCAGCGCGACGACCTCGGGAGCCGCCTCCGGCGCGGCCCGGACCGCATCGGGTACGGCGTGCAGATGTGACATGTTCTCCCACCCGTGCAAGGGGAATCGAGAACTCGAACATCCATCTCGCCGTGGAGGTCCGTCAAGCGGTGAGCCCGGCCGTCCCACCCTGTGGCCATCGTTGACGCTCCCGGCGGATCCGGCGAAGCTCACCGGCGTGCCGCATCGGAAGTGCTTGGTCACGCGCGCCCACATCGACCTCGGCCTGGTGTGGTCGGCGTCCTGTCGCCGCCACCGCTGATCCGAGACGATCCCGCGCCACCCGCGCCCGTTCGCGCGTGCCGCACGACTACGCGCGCCCGAACCCCGGGCCGCGCACCGTTCCGCTCGACGCCCGGCCCGCTCTGCGACCGGGCCCGGAAAGGAAGCACGATGCGCACCTCTTCGGCCGCGAAGGCCTTCGCAGGCGGTTTCGCCCTGCTGTTGAGCGGAGTTCTGCTCGCGGGTTGCGGCCCCGTCCCCGATCCGGGCGCGGTCGCGCCGGGCCTCGACGCGCGCGCCGACGTCGTCTCCGGCGTCCAGCGCAGCGACGCCGCGGCAGCGCTGCTTCCCGCGTCGATCCGCGACAGCGGCGAGCTGCGCATCGGCCGTTCCGTCGGAGGTGCACCGCCGTCCGCGTTCTACCTGGAGGACAACCGCACCGCCGTGGGCCTCGACGTCGACATCGCCGAAGCGGTCGCCCGCAAGCTCGGTCTCCGCCTCGACGCGCAGGAGGCCGCCTTCGACACGATCCTCCCCGCGCTCGGCAGCGGGAAGTACGACGCGGGCACCGGCAACTTCGGCGTCACCGAGGAGCGCAAGAAGACCATCGACTTCGCCACCTACGTCCAGGACGGGCAGGGCTTCGCGGTCCGCGCGGGCGACCCCGGCGGTCCGATCACCGACGTGACCCGGCTGTGCGGGCGGACGGTCGGCACCACCAAGGGCACCACCTTCGAGGCCACCCTCACCGCGCACGCCCACCGGTGCGCCGAGATCGGCGAGCCCGCCTACCAGGTGCAGGTGTTCTCCGAGAGCAGCGCGCTGTACTCGGCGCTGGCCCAGCGCAAGATCGACGTGATCATGGGAGCCGTCAACGGCCTGCGCTACGCCGCGACGCAGCAGCCCGCGCTGGAGCTGCGCAACGAGTTCCGCAGGCTCGACGTCGGATTCGCGCTGGCCAAGGGCTCACCGCTGGCGCCGGCGCTGCGGGCGGCGGTGAACGAGCTGATCCACGACGGCGGCTACGCCCGCATCCTCGCCAAGTGGGGCGTCACGCCGTCGGCCATCCCGGAATCACAGGTCAGCCCGCCGGAGATCCACTGAGGACCGTCGGCCGGGGTTTTCCCGCCGATCACTACCTGATCAGGTGGTGCTCGCCCTCCTCCACCGCGCGCGGGGTCCGGATCAGACCTACTCTCCTCGGCGAGTCGACCCTCGCCTGTGGAGAGGAGTGTCCAACGTGGAGGACTCCGCACACGCCGTCGTCCCGCTCCGTCCCGGATTCGACATCCAGGTACGAGGTTTCCATCGCCGCCAGGTCACCGAGCACATCGAGTTGCTCGAGGATCAGCTGCGCATGGTCAGCATCGATCGCAACGAGGCGGTGGCGCTGAATTCCGATCTGCGCCGCCTCTGCGACGACGCGCGGCACGACCTCGCCGAAGCCGAACTCCGCCTCAAACGCATCGAAGCCTCCGACACCGGTTTGCCGCACGCCTCGCAACGCGTGCAGAACATGCTGTCGTTGGCCGAGGAGGAAGTGCAGACGCTGCGCGAACAAGCGCAGCGCCAGGCACAGACCATGCGTGGCAGCGCGGAATACGAAGCCCAACAACTGATCAGCGCGGCCGAGCAGGCCGCCGAGGACATGCGCAGCGAATGCTCCCGCCTGGTCGACGAGCTCGACGCCAGGCAGCGCCAGATCCGCCGGGAGCACGAGCAGAGCCTCGCCGAGATCCGGGAACGCGAGCGCGTCATGCGCCACAACATCCGGGACGAGTACAAGGCGGTGGTCACGGCCGCGAAGGAAGAGGCCGACGAGCTGCTGTCGCGCACCCGGTGGGAATGCGGGCAGCGCGATGCCGAGACCGAGCAGCTGCGGCTCGACGTGCTGCAGGACCTGCACACCAAGCAGGCCCGCATGGAGGAGCTCCGCACCGCCGTTCTGTCCTCTTTGGACAGCGTCGGACGGTTGGTCGGCGCCACCACCAACGAGATCGGCGCGCAGGAGATCGACAACGTCATCGACGCCGAACTCGTCGGCGAACCGGCGCAGCACGTGTGGCTGCCGGAACCACGAGGGGACACCCAGAGCTACCTGATCCCGCTGGGTTCCCCGCTCATGCCGACGAGCTCCGGTGACGCGGAGCCCGCCGCCGACACCGACAGCGAACCGACCGACGCCGTCCAGCGGAACTGATTCGGAGCGAGCACGTGGACCTGATCGTCATCTCCTTCGCCGGTGGTGCCGTGGTGGCAGCAGTGATCTTCTGGCCGCTGCTGCGCCGCGCCCGCCGCCGGGCGCACGCGGACACCCCGCCCACCGGCAAGCACGCGCTGCGCACCCCGCAGCAGCAGGCGAAGCCCACCGGCGACACCGCTCGCCCCGCTGCGGCCGAACCGGACGCGCGCCCAGCGGAGGCCGCGCCGGAACGTGCGGACATCCCGCACCAGGAGACCGCCGCCGACCGCTCCGCGGAGCCGTTGCCTGACCGGCCCGAAACCGACGGAGCGCTCGGGGTCAGCGTCGCGACGCTGCCGACGGCGCTGTTCGAAGAGCACTACGAGGCGAAGTTCCGCCGCACCCGCGACCGCATCGAACGCCTCCGCAACCAACTGCACGAGCAGAACTGAATTCGCCGAACACGATCAACGGCGGCAACGCACCGGTATTACCACCGAGTCGTTGTCGCCGTTTTGCGTCGCCCGCCGCCGAGTGGAGCACTGCGGCGCCGCTGAACGCCCCGCCAGGCGGCGGCCCGGGATGCCTCCGAGCGGAGCCGCGCCCACCGTGTTGTTAGGTTCGGCGCCTGCGCGCGCGCCGCGACCCCGAACGGTGGAGATCTCCAGTGACCAGTTCCGCAACACGCCCCACGCTGTACCTGGTCGCCACGACCGGGAACCCGAACTACGGCGACGAGCTGATCGCCGCGACCTGGCTGAAATACCTGGCCAAGGTCGCCCCCGACAGCGAGGTGTGGGTGGACTGCCCCAACCCCGGTCCCAGCGAGGTGCTGCTGGGGCACCTGCACCCGCACGTCCGGTTCACCGACACGCTGTGGCGGCTGTGCTGGTCCGCGCCCTCCGACGAGCCGTGGGAAGTGGCGTCGTTCGTGCAGCACGCCATGATCAACCCGGGGCTCGCGCCGCACTGGCTGGCCGGCATCGAACTCGCCGCGCGGGCCGACCTGGTGCACATCATCGGCGGCGGGTTCATCAACGGGATCTGGCCGCGGCACTACGGGTTGCTGGCGGGCGCGGTCGCCGCGGTGCGCCGCTCCGGCGGGCGCGCGGTGATGACCGGGCAGGGCCTGTGGCCCGCGCCGGAGGAGGCGCACCCGCTGGTGCGCAACCTCGCTTCGCAGTTCGAGCTGATCGACGTCCGCGACGAGCCGTCCGCGGAGCTGCTCAACTCCGCGGGCCAGCTCACCGCGACCGGTGACGACATGTTCTTCGGCATCGAGCCGGAGCTGTACCGCACCGACGACCTGCGGGACGTGATGATCTGCCTGCAGTCGGACCTGCTGGACGTCACGGTGCCCGCGCTGGCCGGTTTCCTGCTCGACACGCTGCGCGCCTGGGACGTGCACCCGGAGCAGGTCGGGATCATCGAGGGAATCCCGCGGGTGGATCGGGAGGTCTTCGCGCTGGTCGAGCACGACCTGCCCGGTTCCCGGTTCTACGCCTTCTCCGAGATCATGGATCACGGCCTGCCCGCCGCCGCCGGTCAGCGCTGGTTGTCCACCCGGTTCCACATGCACCTGATGGCCGCGGCCGCCGGTGCGCACGGCGTCGCCGTGTCGATCAACTCCGGGTACTACACGAACAAGCACCGCTCGTTGATCCAGCGCGGCTCCGGCTGGGGCCTCAGCGAAGGGCTGCAGGTTCCGCCGCCGCCGCAGGAAGGCGGGTACGAGCAGTCCACGCTCGCCGCGCTGCAAGAGGCCAAGTCGAAGCTGGCCTGGTCGATCTACGGGGACTGACGCCGCCGGGCGGCGGCGTGCTTCACGCCGCCGCCTGCTCCGGTCCGCTCGCCGAAATCCCGCCCTGCGTCGCCGGATGCAGGACGTGGATCTCGGCGTCGGGTTTCTCGGCTTCCGCTTCCGCCTGGGCCGCCGCCGCGTCGCGTCGGCGGTCGGCGATGTAGAAGGGCGCTGCGGCCAGCACCGGCACCAGCATCCCCGCCAGCATGATCACAATAGAAGTACCCGTACTCAAAGGTCACCGAATCCCGCCGCCGCGGTGAGAAGAAGTCCCACGTCTGAACACGCCGAACGAACGTGTCGTAAACCTCATCGTCGTGGCGGAGGGTGTTCGTTAACACCACTCGAAAGTGCTCCTGATCACGAATTGATCGCGCCGCCGCAGCGCCTCTGACCACCCGACTCTCCGGTTCCACGCGCACCCGATCGACGCTACTCAGGGTGATCAAAAATCTCGGCCGTCGAGCCGCCCTCGCGACAGGGCGAAGCCTCGTGCGCAGGGAAGAACCGTGCCGCCGCAACGAGTTCTCAGGCCGGGAGCCAGCGCGCCGTCGGCCACTGCTCGCGATTCCACGCGCCGTCCCAGAACATCCACTCGTACTCGCTGGCGCGCGCGAACGCGGCCAGCATCCGCTGCCGCATCGGCGCATCGGCCGCCGCCGCGACCCGGTCCACGAGCTCGCGGGCGTTGAGCACCGCCGCCGCGAACTCGTCGTCGGCGTACGTCTCGATCCACCGCCGGTACGGGTGGCCCGACACGTCCCCGACGGCGGCCAGGATCTCGCTGCCCACGTGCTGGTACACCCAGAAGCACGGCAGGATCGCCGCCAGCAGCACCGGATACGGCTCCACCAGCGCGCTGCCGCGCAAGAACGAGGTGTAGGCCGTGCACGACGGCGAGGTCACCACCCCGGCGAGGTCGGCCTCGGTGAGCCCGAACTCCTCCACGTACCCGGCGTGCAACCGGCGTTCCTCCACCAGCGCGCCTTGCGCCGCACCGGCCAGGAACGCCGCGTCGGCGGGGTCCTCCGCCCGCGTGGACGCCGCGGTCAGCGCCTGCGCGAAACCGACCAGGTACCGCGCGTCCTGCACGATGTAGAACGCGAACCGCTCCCGGTCCAGCGCGCCGTCGGTGAGCGCCGCGTTGAACGGGTGCTCGACGATGGCCTGCTGCAACGCGGCGGTGTGCTCCCACGCGCCCGCGCAGAAACCGCCGGGCGGTGGGGCGGGAAGCCTGCTCATGAACGGTCCCTCCAGAAGATCGGGTTCACCACCAGCGGTGGAAGTGGTGCACGGGGCCGTGCCCCCGGCCCACGTCCAGCCGGTCCGCGGCGCGCAACGCCTCGGTCAGGTACTCCTTGCCGTCGCGGACCGCCGAGGACCAGTCCGGCCGCTGCGGGCGCAGTGCCGCGATGGCCGCCGACAACGTGCACCCGGTGCCGTGGTCGTTCGTGGTCTCGATCCGCTCGCGGCGCAGGAACTCGGCTTCGCCGTCGCCGCGGAAGAGGTCGAGGCTCGCCGCCTCGCGCAGGTGCCCGCCCTTGAGCAGCACCTGCTTGGCGCCCAAGCCGGTCAGCCGCTCGGCCTGCCCGGCCATCCCGCCGGAGTCGGTGATCTCCCGCTCCCCCAGCAGATCCGCTGCCTCCGGCAGGTTCGGCGTGATCAGGTCCACTCGCGGCAGCAGCTCGTCGCGCAGCACCGCGACCGCCTCGTCGGCGAGCAGCCGGTGCCCGCTCTTGGCGACCATCACCGGATCCAGCACCACGTGCGGCGGCGCGTAGCGGTCGAGCACGGCCACGACCGCGCGGATCACCCCGGTTCCCGCCAGCATCCCGATCTTCACCGCGTCCACCCGCACGTCGTCGAGCAGCGTGGTGAGCTGGGAGGTGACGAACTCCGGCGGTACTTCCCGCACCTCGGCGACGCCGGTGGTGGTCTGCGCGACCAGCGCCGTCACCACCGACATGCCGTAGGCGCCGTTGGCGGAGAAGGCTTTCAGGTCGGCTTGAATCCCGGCACCGCCGCTGGGGTCGGTTCCGGCGATCGTCAGCACGTTGGGAACGGGCCGGGCGAATTCCGGCCGGGCAGCACGAACGGTCACGTGGGTGACGTCCCTCCGCTAGCACGAACTAGGTCAGGTTCGACGGGTCTGCTCTCAGCCCGGCCGCTCGCCGGGCACCCCGCGTCACTGCCCCCAACCTAGCAAGCACGGTCAACCCGCCGGAGTCGCCGATCTCGCCGTGCCCTGCGCCGCTCTCATTCGATGAGCCCGATGACCGCTCCCGCGGCGAAGTGCTCGCCCGCCGCGCCCTGCCGCCACAACGTGCCCGAGGCGGAGGCGCGCACGGTGCGCCGGACGCCGTCGGTCACCACCTCCGCGACGGCGGTGCCGCTGCGCACCGGGGCGCCGTCGGCCGCCAGCCAGCGGGCGAGGACCCCCGGCTCGTGCGGATCCTGCCGCGGCCAGGGGAAGTGCAGGTCCGTCACGAGCACACGCCTCCGCAATCGATCATCGTTGCGGTCAGCATGAGCGGTGATCCTTCTCACCACAAGCGAAGCGCGTGCTCGGCTTCGTACGTCGAGTGGCCCAGCGCGGCATCCGCGCCGGACCGAGGGTGCTCCGCCGAACAGCCGCATTAACACGATCGGAGCAGCGCAGCCAGTCATTCCGGTAGCCACGCGAATGCAACGTGCGAGCTGATCGATCCGTCTAGAGTTCGAGATCCGGCCAAGCGGATCGAAGCGCGGCTCGGGACGTCCTGACAGGTATGGGGGTGGGAGCGAAGTGTTCCCCGATCAAGAGCACGTCTGGTGGATCGTCGGAGCAGGGCAGCGGGTCCGGCACGCGATCACGGTGCGCCCCGGTGCCAGACCCGCCGGTGATCCGGTGACCGCGCTGTGCGCGACGACGATCAAACTCCCGCACGAGACCTGGCCGGCCACCAAGGAACCGTCGAGCCGCCGCATCACCGAGCGTTGCCCGGAGTGCGAGCAGCACGTCGACGAACAGCTGGAGCGCGACCGGGATCTCGTGGTCACCACCTGGGACGCGTGAGCGCGAGCGAAGTCACACAGCCGACCGCTGATCACCTAGTGAGGCGACCCTGCGTGGCGGATTAAAGTTGACGCAATGGACACCACTGCCGACGCCCCTCAGTCCGCCCGCTCCCGCCGCTCGACCCGGCCGGATCCGGCGAAGGTCTGGGCTCCGCTGGCCGGTCTCGCCGATGCAGCGGCGCAGGGCGGGACGTCCGGAGCCGTCGCGATCACCCGCGGATTCGACCGCAACAGCAGGCTGCGCGCCAAGGCGCTGCGCGACCTGCTGGAGGAGCGGAACGTCGCGGCCATCGAGATCACGCCCGCGGTGGGCAGCGAACGCCTGCTCGCCGACACCGAGATCACCTCCGTGGTGAACCTCATCGGACCCGGTTCCTGGGCTCCCCACCGGCTGGCCGCGAAGCTGCGCACGCCGCTGCTGGCTCCGCGCGCGGAGGAGAACTCCGAGCAGGACGAGGTCGCCAGGGACGTCATCGGCGTCACCGGTGCCGAAGGGGCGCGCGACGTCGCCCTCTCGCACGTCGCGGTGCGCCCGGAGTCCGACGGCGAGGGCAGCCTCATCGTCACCGCCGACGGCGAACCGCTGTCGGTGCCAGGTGGCGCCGCCGCGATCACCTTGCGCGAGCAGCGGCTGGAGATCCAGCTCGCCGGACCGGACTTCGCCGAGCAGACCTTCACCGCGGCCGAGGTCCGGGTGGAGACGGCCGACGCGCCGCACCGCCTGGTCCGCGACGAACTGCCCATCGCGGAGTTCGAGGGCGCGCTGACCTTCACCGCCGAGCCGCGGGGCCTGGTCGTCCGACCGGTCTGACCGAACCCGCGCGATACGCACGCACCGAGCCGCTGCTCACCGGCCGACGCCACCGGGCAGCGGCTTCGTCGTGTCCGGGCCCGGTCACAGCACCCGGTTGAGCAGCGCCGTCAGCGCCGCGAGCACCACTCCCACCAGGGCCAGCGTGAGCGGTGAGAGCGTGCCGGGGAACAGCGCGTTGCCGACCGCCCACCAGAGCACCAGCAGCGCGACGAGGGCGAGCAGCGCGCTCGTGACGGCCATCAGCGGCCGGTAGCGCGGCACCGCCCGCAGGTTGGCCCGGGCCACGGGTGTCATCCGGCGCACCGTGATCGCCACCGGCAGCACCACGAGCGCCACGACGAGCACGCCCAGCAGCGAGTCCGACCGGGTCGGGGCGGAGCCGAGCCCGAGCAGCAATCCCAGCACTCCGATCGCGAGCACCAGCAGCACCCGGTGCAGCGTGCGCCACAGCAGCCTGTCGTAACCAGCCATGATCGCAGTGTCCCAGGACGTGCCCGGACCCCCTAGAGCGCGCTCGCTCCCGCGCCGGGCCGCCACTCCGGGTGAGCACCGGCGTGGGAAATCTACGATTAATCAAGCGAACACCCGTCACGTCAGTGATCCTGAGGCGTCTCAGCCACGAGAGCGCACCGCACAGGCGCGTTCGGCGCAGAGGGAGGAGGTCGGCGTGGTCAGCAGCGAACAGTGGCAGGTCAGCTGCCGCGATGTCGCGGGCAGGCGGCGGAGCATGGCGGTGTACGTGCAGCAGGGCAACGTTGTCGTGGTCGCACCGCCTGGGGAGACCGCCGTGCTGGCACCATTGGAGGCGGGTCGGCTGCGAGCAGCGATACGGGAGGCCGTGGTGGCCGCCGCAGCGCCGGAACAGAGCATTTCGGACCAGTGAGCCCTTCCCCCGCGCCTCCCCTCAAGGCATTATCTACTGACGAGTAGTTAAATCGGAGGAGACGCGTGGCGATGTGGCGACGGCCGGCGGAACGGACACGAGAGGTGGCGGCGGACGTCGTCGCCCGAGCCAAGGGGGACCGCCTCAGCTCCGGCTTGCACACGCTGTGGCTGCTGGTCCGGCAAGGCGTGGTGCGGCCGATGCGCCCGGACAAACTGGTGCGCATCGTGTTCGCGTGGCGGCGCTGGGGGGTGACTCCCGCGCTCGGCTACGCCGTCGCCGCCATCCGGCACCCGGACCGGCCCGCCGTGATCGACGAACGCGGCGCGCTGAGCTTCCTCGAACTGGAGCAGCGCACCACCCGCCTGGCGAAGGGCCTGCGCGCCCGCGGCATCCGCGACACCAGCCGGGTCGCCGTGCTGTGCCGCAACCACCACGGGCTCGTCGAGACGATCGTGGCCTGCGGCAAGCTCGGCGTGGACGTGGTGCTGCTCAACACCGGCCTGCGCCCGCAGCAGGTGCGCACCGTGCTGGCCGAGCAGCAGGCCGACCTGCTGGTGACCGACGTCGAGTTCACCGAAGACCTCGACATCGCGGACGGCCTCGACGTGGTCCTCGCCTGGACCGAGGGCACCACCCGCAAGGCCACGCTGGAACACCTCATCGGCAGCTCCACGGGCGGCGCGCTGCCGCGCAGGCCCCGGCACGCGCGGATCATCGTGCTCACCTCCGGCACCACCGGCACGCCGAAGGGAGCCCGCAGGCCCGCCCCGCCCGGCGTCGGACCGGCGGCGACGATCATGTCGCGGATGCCGCTGCGCGCCGGCGAGCGGATCCTGCTGGCGGCGCCGATCTTCCACACCTGGGGACTGGCGGCGTTCCAGCTGGGCTCCGCGATCGGCGCGACGCTGGTGCTGCGCCGCAAGTTCGAACCGCAGCAGGCGCTAGCCGCGGTCCAACGCCACCGCGCTACCGCGATGTTCATGGTCCCGGTGATGCTGCAGCGCATCCTAGACCTGCCGCGGGAGGCGCTGCGGCCCTACGACACGTCGTCGCTGCGCATCGTCGCCGCCAGCGGTTCGGCGCTGCCCGCGGACCTGGCCACCCGCTTCCAGGGGGTCTTCGGCGAGGTGCTCTACAACTTCTACGGCTCGACCGAGGCGTCCTGGGTCAGCATCGCGAATCCGCGGGACCTAGCCGAGTCCCCCGGCACGGCGGGCCGCCCGCCCCGCGGCACCAGTCTGAAGATCCTCGACGAGCACGGCGCGCCGGTGCGCGACGGCGAGACCGGGCGGATCTTCGTCAGCAACGACATGCTGTTCGAGGGCTACACCGGTGGCGGCGGCAAGGAAGTGCGCGGCGGCATGCTCAGCACCGGTGACCTGGGGCGGATCGACGAAGCGGGCCGCTTGCAGGTCGTCGGCCGGGAGGACGACATGATCGTCTCGGGCGGCGAGAACGTGTACCCGAAGGAGACCGAGGACGCCATCGCCACGCTGCCCGAGGTCTCCGAAGTCGCGGTGATCGGCGTCGACGACGCCGAGTTCGGGCAGCGCCTGGCCGCGTTCGTCGTGCTCACCGAGGACGCCGACCTCGACGCGGAGGCCGTGCGCGAACGCGTCCGCCCCGCGTTGCCGAAGTTCGCGCTGCCGCGGGACGTCACGTTCCTGGCCGAGCTGCCGCGCAACGCCACCGGCAAGGTGGTGCCCGCCCGCCTGCGCGAGGAACCGGAGCCCACCGAGACCGAACGGTGATGTCCCCGCGGCGCCGATGCGGTCCCGGCGCCGCGGGCCACCGCGTTAGGCTCGGTGAGGTGAACGACCGTCTAGTGTGGATCGACTGTGAAATGACCGGGCTCGACCTGGGCTCCGACGCCCTGATCGAGATCGCCGCCCTGGTCACCGATGCCGACCTCAACATCCTCGGCGACGGCGTGGACATCGTGATCCACGCCCCGGACGAGGCCCTGTCGGGGATGCCCGAAGTGGTGCGCGACATGCACGAGCGCTCCGGGCTGACCGAGGAGGTACGGCGCTCCGCGGTCACCACCGCCGAAGCCGAACAACGCGTCCTGGACTACATCCGCGAGCACGTGCCGGAGAACGTCTCGGCGCCGCTGGCGGGCAATTCCATCGCGACCGACCGCGGTTTCATCTCCCGCGACATGCCCGCGCTGGACGCGCACCTGCACTACCGCATGGTGGACGTGTCGTCCATCAAGGAGCTGTGCAGGCGCTGGTTCCCGCGGATCTACTACGCGCAGCCGGAGAAGGGCCTCGCGCACCGCGCGCTGGCCGATGTGCGGGAATCGATCCGCGAGCTGGCGTACTACCGCCGCACCGCGTTCGTCCCGCAGCCGGGACCGACCAGCGAGCAGGCGCAGGCCGTGGCGGCCGAACTGCTCGACGGCGACGGCCTCGGCGACACCGGCAAGGCCGCTCACCAGGTCGAATGACGGGATTCACCGGTTCGCCCCAGGTGGCCGGGAGCCCGGTGACGACCGGCCTGACGGCGCACGCTAGGATATTCGTGTTGCTCCGGAAAGCCGGTTGATCGGCCGATCGGAAGCTGCGGTGGGTGTAGCTCAGTCGGTAGAGCACTGGGTTGTGGTCCCAGGAGTCGCGGGTTCGAATCCCGTCACTCACCCCATGCGAAAGGCCCGCTCCATTTCGGAGCGGGCCTTTCGCGTTGCTCAGGGAAAGGCGAAAGCGCCCCCGAAGGGGCGCCTCCACGTCGAATCGGCTCAGCGGTTGCCGCCGACCCATTCGCTCCACGGCACCTGCCAGTCACCGAATCCGTCCCAGGACCGCAGGTTCGGCCCGCCGGAGTTGGTGATCTCCACGACGTCGCCCTTCTTGAGCAGGTCGTAGACGTACCGGGCGTTGGCGTCGCTCATGTTGATGCAGCCGTGGCTGACGTTGCTGCTGCCCTGCTGGCCCACCGACCACGGCGCGGCGTGCAGGAACTCGCCGCCGTTGGAGATGCGCACCGCCCATTCGACCTCGGTGCGGTAACCGCCGTTGTCCACGTCCAGGCCGTAGCTGGAGGAGTCCATGACCTTCTTGCGGTGGTGCTCGGTGACCACGTGCACGCCGTTGTTGGACGGCCACTCGGGCTTGCCCAGCGAGATAGGCATGGTGCGCTGGGTGGCCCCGTTGACCTTGACCGACATCTGGTGGCTGGCGCCGTCGGCGTGCAGCACCACCGCGTCGCCGATGGTGATCGTCGCGGAGCGGTTCTCCTCGCCCCACGAACCGTTGCCGAGGTCCTTGCCGTAGACGTCGGCGGTCACGGTGATCTTGGTGCCCGGCTTCCAGTACTCCTGCGGACGCCAGTGCACCTCGCGGTCGTCGAACCAGTAGAAGGCGCCCTCCACGGCCGGTTCGGTCTGGATGCGGATCGCTTCCTCCGCCTTCGCCTTGTCCGGCGCGGGCGCGTCCTCGGAGAAGTAGAACGCCAACGGCTGGCCGACACCGACGGTCTGCCCGTCGAGCGGATTCATCGACACGTAGGTCTGGTTCTCGGGTTCGATCGTGGTGAAGGTGGTCCGCTGCGTCACCGGCGCCCCCGCCGCGCCCTGCACGGTGAGCTCGGCGGTGTAGGTGGTGCCGTAACCGAGGGGCTCGCTCACGCTCCAGCCGGCCCCGTCCGGCGTGACGGTGTTCGCGACCTGCTTGCCGTCCTCGTTGGTGAGCACCGCGCCGGTGATCTTCCCGTTCTCCGCGGTCCCCGTGATCGGCGCGATCGGCGAGACCTGCTGCGCCCCGTCGCCCGGATCGAACCGCACGGACGGCGGAGGCGGCGGCGCGGCCGGCGCACTCTTGCCCCCGGACCCGCTGCAGCTCGCGACCAACAGCCCCACCAGCACGAAGATCACAGCAGGAATCCCGCGAGACCAGCGCCCGGTAACTCTCCCGACAGAGTTAAGAAACAGCTTCATGCGTGACTGTCCGTTCGATCCGATCCCCACATCCGCCTGCGACCAGTGTGCATCAAACCCCCGACCGTGTGTCCGACGACCAGCCGTGCACGAAGAGTCAATCCGCGGACCTACGGCCATGAGACGCGCGACCCCACCCCCAGGTTGCCCCTCGACCTCGACGACACCCGCCCCGACCGGCTGAAACCCACCCCCGCCGCCGCTGCGCCACCCCCCGATTCGGCCCCCGAAACCCCGTGCTAAAGTTTCTTTCGTCGCCAGGGAGACGGTCCAAGACCGAAAGCCTGGAGGACACCACAAGCGCCAATAGCTCAACAGGCAGAGCAGCTGACTCTTAATCAGCGGGTTCGGGGTTCAAGTCCCTGTTGGCGCACCGAAACCCCAGGTCATCGACCTGGGGTTTTTCTTTGCCAGGCCCGGTTGCCAATTAATTGCCAACTTCGTCGGATTCTCCATCGGAATCCACGAACGCCAACGCGTCGGCGCTCGCGCGGGACTGCTGGCCCCTGCCGAAGTAGACATCTTGGGTCATCGACACCCGAGAGTGCCCGAGCAGGTCCGCCACCTGGCGGGCGGTCAGCCCCGCCTCATCGAGCAGCGTCGCGACCGTCTTGCGCATGGTGTGGAAGGTGACCCACTCGTAGCCCGCGCGCTTGCGGAACGGGATCCAGGCCCGGTTGCCCACGTTCGACGAGTTGAGATAGCTGCCCTTGGTGTTGATGAAGATGGGCTTCGCCGGGTCGATGTCGCCGAGCTGTTCGGCTCGTTCCGAGAGCATCCGCACGGCCCAGTCCGGCAACGCGATGTCGCGAGCCGAGCCGTCGCTCTTGCCGTCGTTGCGGCGCGTGCCCTGACCGCGTGCTCTGATCAGGTTGCCGCTCATCCGCAGCTTCTTGGCCGCCGGGTCGAAGTCCTCCCAGTGGGCTCCCAGGGCCTCTCCGATGCGTTCGCCGGTGGCGATGAAGAACCGCACCAGGTCGGGCAGGTCGCGCCGCTTCGCTTCCTCATCGGCGTCGAGCTTGTCCAGCAGATCCCGCAGTTCTTCCTTGGTCAGCGCGCGCGGCTTCTTGCGTTTGACCTTGGCGCGGCGCTCGCTCAAGGCAGCAATCCCCTTGGTCGGGTTCTGCTCCACGGCGCCGGCCTGGATGGCGAAGGCCATGATGTTGCTGATCACGGCCTTGACGAGCTTCGCCAGGGTCAGGCTGTTCGCCTTGAGCTTGCGCTGACACAGGTTGCTGACCGCTGGTGTCTTCATTTCGAACAGCCGGAAGTTCTGGAACTCGGGCTTGACGTGGTTTTCGTAGACGTTCTCGTAGGTGTCCAGCGTGGTCAGCGAGTAGATGCCGTCTTCCGCGTCGGCGCGGAACTGAGTCAGCCACTGCTCGGCCGCTTCGCCGAACGGGGAGGACGCGGTCAGGTCGGCACCGGGAGCCGCCGGTGGAGCGAGGTTGTTGATCGCGTCCCGGACCGCTTGCTTCGCCTTTTCCTTGGTCTTGCCACGGCGGCGAACGTCCACATAGCTGCCGTCCTCGCGCCGGTACCAGACCCGGGCCGAATAGGACTTGCCGACCGGTTTGACCTTGATCTCTCCCATGCTGCCCAGCGGCAGCGGAAGCCGACCGGACATCAGATCACCCCCTCGGGTTGTGCGTCGAACCAGGCTTCGACGTCGTCGGGCCGGTAGCGGACGTGTTTGCCGACGCGTTTGCCGGTGGGTCCGGTGCCTCGGGTGCGCCATTGGTAGACGGTGCCGACCGGCACGCCGAAGTAGTCAGCGACGTCTTGGGGACCCCAGAGTTTTTGCATGGTCAGTCCTTTCGTTCGGTGGTGTGGTGGTGTTTGCGGGTGTCTCGGCGTCGTTGGGCGATGCCTTCGGCGATGTCGCGTTCCTCTGGGGTGCGGTGTCCGACGCTGGTCATGTCCCAGTGGTTGACCACGGTCACCGAGTCCTCGGTGACGCCGAGTTCGTCCAGTGCGGCTTCGAGGCGGAAGCGCTGCCGGTCGCCACGGATCTGTTTGAACGTCGTGGAGAACGCCTTGGACTTGCTCAGGAAGTGGCCGCGGAAGGCGAGCATGTGGCACCAGCGCCGCAGGTTGAGGTGCTCCAGCTCCGGGCGGTCGCCAAGTGCCCAAGCGGTGCGCATGAGCTGCTTGTAGTGCTCGTTGATCCGCAACTGCTCGATGTGGGCGTCGGAGCGGATCGGCCGGTCAGCCGCCTCGGATTTCCCGGTGCCCTTGGTGGCGTACTTGGCCACGTAGGAGGACAGCCGGTCGTCGGTGATCTCGCCGTCACCGTCTTCGAAGTCCGGGGCGTTCGCGGCCTTGATCGTGCGGACGTCGATCTGACGGCCCCACGCCAGTTCACGCACCTGACCGTCGATCTCCGGAGTCTCGATCCGCACTTGAGCGTGCGCGGCGTAGATGGCGTCCGCGAGCAAGTCCGGGGTGCCCCAGGCGGGTGCCTGGTCCGAGGCACCTCCGGGGCCGTCGAGGCGGATCACGGCGTGGAAGTGGATCGCGCCGCGCCGCTGGTACTCGGCAACCTTCGCGTACGACAACCGGGCATAGTCGGCGAACTCCCGAACCCGGATCCCGGCCGCCTTCGCGAGATGGCGACGCAGCGCGATCACGAACCGGTGCCAGAGCTGTCCGGCATGTGCGTTGAACAGGACATGCCCGGTGTAGTCGTACCGAGTCGGAAACCGGGGCTGCCCGTCATCGCGGACCGGACCGAAGGAGGGCGCGGTGAGGGTGAGGAAGACCCGAGGCCGCTCGGTGACGTGTTCGGGGACGCCTTTGGTTCCGCCGGAGAGTCCGGCGCGGAGGAGGTGGAAGGCGTCGGCGGCGTAGCGGTCGGAGCAGGCGGCACAGACCGATTCACGGCGGTTTCCGCACGGCACCATGACGTGTCCGCCTTTGTGGGCGAGGACCTGATCAGTTGCGGTGTCGGTGACGGTCCAGGCGCCGGTCATGCGGACGGGGTGGGTGCATCCGCCGGTGGCTTCGACCTGCTCACGCCAGCGGGAGTAGTCAGTGGACTGGAGTCGTCGTTGGTAGCGGTCCACGACCGCCCGGTCAGTACGCACCATCTGGTGTGTTCCCTTTCGAACATGACGAAGGCGGAGCACCACCGGTCGTGTCCGGTGGTGGTGCTCCGCCTTCGTGGGGTTGTGCTTATTCAGTTGTGCCAACGGTTTCCGGCCGTCGCCGCCGGTTACACGGTGATCAGGTCGGCGTGGATCGCAGCCGCCATCGCGTCGGGCACCTTCACCACCTGTTGCACGTCCGCCGGAGCGAAACCCCGGCCCTCTTCGGCCGCCTGGTCGCGGGCACGCTTGAGCGCGTCGACGACGTGCACGGGCAGACGCGGACCCCGCTTCACCGGCTCAGCCGGAACCGCCGGAGGCGTCGGCGTGGGTGCTTCCGGCGTGACCGGAGCCGGGGCCGGCTGCGGGACTACGTCGTCGGTTTCAGCAGGTGAGTCATTTTCTGCGGCGTCGGCGTAGCCCTGCATCACGACCTGCCGTGACCGGGCTTGAATCACCGGGATCACTTCGGCGAGGCCGTAGACGACGACCGGGATGATCAGGTGCACCGCGAGCGATCCGAGTTGGAACCGGGCCGGGTCGAGTTGCGGGATCACGTTCATGAACAGCGTCGTGCCTAGCAAGACGCGTTTGATGCGTGTCCACCAGTGATGTCCCGGTTCGACACCGTGCGCCAAGATGACGGCTTCGAAGTTCAGTAGCAGGATTAGCAGCCCGGCGAACATCGGTTCCACCGTCCACGCCGCCCACCACACTGGATCCCCAGCAGTCGCGTCACCGGCAAGGAACACCTGGACCCCGGTGGTGGTGAATGAGAGTCCGAGGGCGAGGAAGAACCAGAGCCCGGCCACGGTGCGGCGCCGGGTGCGTTCCATCGCGACAGCGATCAAATCGGGGTCGAGGGACAGGGGGCGGAGTCGTTTGGACTCGGCGATGCGTGCGCCCAGCCGCTCCACCCGCCGAGTCCGCCCCGACCCGCGATCAGCATTTTTGCGGAACGGCCACATCACGCGCCCCTTTCTATTCTTCGGTTGTGGTGGTGATCAGGGACTTCACGCCCTGCACGATCAGCGCGAGCACGAGCAGCACCAGAAGCCCGGCAGCAGGACCGGCCAGCACCCACACCAGCGCCACCACTCCGAGCGCGAGCAGACCGGACAAGACGAGGACGCCTAACGAGGCCAGCGTCAGATGAACTTGGAACATGGCGAATCTCCAATCATGGCGGGAAAAAAAGGGGGTTTAGGCGGCGTCGTGGTCTTCGTCGTCGCCGTCGAAGGAGTCGATGTGTTCGATGTCGGCTTCGGTGATCTCCGCGATCGCGGTGCGCCGGGGCGCCGGGCGTCGCTCGGTGCGGCGTATCGGGGTGACCGTGCAGTAGGCGACCAGGGCGGCGATATCGTCGTCGCTGGTGAATGCGGCGCGTACGCGGAGGGGTTCGCGGCGGCCGTCGTGTTTGACGTAGCCGACACCGGGCATGATCTCCGGAATCTGATCCGCCAATGCCCCGCGATCCCGGACGCCTTCGCCCAAGGTCATGTCCACATACGAGGCTTCATCCAGGCGCAGGGCGATCTTGGTGGGGAACAGGCCCCGCATCGGCACGTTGTCCTTATGCGGCTCCTGCACCGCCCCCACAACCCGGCCCAGCACAGCCCGGTACTGCGTCAGAGCCTTGCCCAGCAGCGGTTCGAACTCACGGGCAATGCCACGGGAGCAGTACTGCGTCATCGCAGCCAGCTCATCCACGATCAGCACATCCATCGGCGTCTCAGCCGACGCCGACGCGGTCCGCACGCCTTGGCGGCCAAGGTCTTCCTTCCGCGCGTCCAAGGTCTCGACGTACTCGCGCATGAGTTCCAGGCCGGTTTCGTCGCTGTCGGCGAACCGGTGGAACATCTCCCGGCCCGCGCCGAACTCCATGCCGCCCTTGGGGTCGATCACCCACAACCGCACCGACCCCGCCCGAATCAACGGCGCCAACTGCCGGATCAAGCCCCACAACCAGGAACCCTTGCCTGAACCGGTGGCCCCGGCCAACAGGATGTGCAGGCCCTTGAGGAGGTCGAGGGCGAAGTCCCGGCCGTACTCCGTCCGCCCGATCACCAGGTGGCCCAGGTCGACGGCTTCAGTCGAGTCCGGCAACGCAGGCAGCGGGACGGGCATCTCGTCGAAGGGCTCGCGGCGCTGGAAATCCAGGCTGATCACACCCGGCTTCAGCGTCCGCACCGTGGCCCGGCGTGCCCGGTAGGCGTTGGCAAGGCGTTCCAGGACAGCTTCGAAGTCGCCGGGTTCCTGAGTCTTGACCATCCGGATCCGCACGTGGTCCCAGCACCACGACGACGACACCCGCAACACCTTCGGCGCCCACGACCTGCCCCGATGATCAGTCACCACCAGCCCAGCCCGATAAGCCAGGTCGAACCACTGACGCTGATAGACCGCCCACCGTCTCCACCACGCCCGCAACAACCGCCCCGCGAACCGATCGAACGTCGGACGATCCAACAGGCACCACGAGGCACCGGCCACCACAGCGACACCGGCAGCACTGAGCACCACCAGGTAACCCAGCCACACCACCGACGCGCCCAGCACGACCGTGCTCGTCATCGAACGCGGATGCCGCGCCACCCACTTCCCCGCCGCCCGCGCCGGAGTCGTACCTACTGCTACCCGTGTGTCCGTCATGATTGCTCCCCGGAGAAGAAAATGGGGCGCCGGACTCCGATGTGGAATCCGGCACCCCGGTGCCGACATGTTCGTGTTTGCTAGCTGCGTCGCTCGGCCATCTCCAACTGAGCGATCACCTCACCCACAGCCGTTTTCACCGCACGCAATTCGGAAGCCACCTCCTTCGGCGTCCCGAACTTGCGCAACACTCGGTTCATCGCGGCCATCGAAGAATCGATCCGCCGCACCGTCCCGTACACGCTCTCGCCCCGTGTCATCACTTGTATCCCTTCGCCACGACTCCACCACCGTGCTCAGCCAGCGCGTCCCGCAACCTGGTCAACGCCACCTGCGCCCGCTGCGCCTGGTCCTCAATATCGGCGAACCGGCGAGCGTCCACGATGTCGTCTTCCAGGAACGCCACCCGCCCCAAGTCCTGGTCCAGCTCATCCACGAACCGCGCCAACACCTCCAACCGCGACACCGCCGCCGACGCCGGACCCACCCGCTTCAACGCCTGCTCCATTGCCACGAACAACCACCCCTTCTCTTCTTCTCACTCGCCGTTGTCGGCGAGATGCCACCGGCCGCCCACGCAGCCGGAACCGTGAAACAAGAAATCCCGATCAGAACGAACCCGCATCGTGTTGTCCTCTCGACATGGACAAGGCCATGAAGACCCCCGAGCCACCAGCAACACCAGCAGGCTCGGGGACCAACAAAGCCCCACCGGCACGCACATTCGTGCCGGAAAAAGGCATAGATCGGCCCACTATGGAATTCATCAAAGAACAAGCAGCCCACGAAAACGGCTTGAGAAAGAGTTCTACGAAAATGTCTTCACGCCGGAACCGGCGGAGATCAGACCAGCGGAGTCACGCCCGCCGCGCGGTAGGCGAGACCGGAGGCGTAGCGGCCGTTGCGCTCGGTCTGCCACGGCGACACCGTCGCGTCGATCAACTGCACGTAGGTGCCCTCTTCGAACCCGTCACCGGGATCTGCCGTCAGGGTCACCTTGATCTCTTCGCCCTTCTCCGCGAACTGGCCTTCCTGCGGGCGCTTCTTCGCGAACAGCGACACCACGAAGTGCTGGACTCCGGACCGGTCCGTGACCGGCTCTTCCACGCCGTTGTCGTTCTCCCGCATCTTCAACGCCGGAGACTCCGTCACCATCAGCTTGTAGCCCTGCAAGTTCACCGGGATGTTCCGCATAACTTGATCCTTAACGTTGTCGTTCTTTGCCGTACTAGTCCAACCTAGCACAGTGCTAGTACGTCCTACCCTGCTCCATTCGAGTGACCTAGCGCGTCATGTGGCGTCTCGGTACAGTCGATCTGTGGAACAGCAGCGAGTCGCCGCGCACCCGTACCAGGAGATGGCCGCCGGGATCGCGACGCAGATCGATAGTGGCGACCTCGCCCCAGGAACCCGGCTGCCGTCCGTCCGCGCCCTCGCGAAGCAACACGAGGTCTCGGCGATGACGGCGCAGAAGGCGCTGAACCAGTTGGTCCAGGACGGCTACGCAGAAGCCGTGTCCGGGCTCGGCTACTTCGTGAAAGAGCCGCTCGCCGGAGAGGAAGCGCCGGCCGACACGACCACAGCAGCCGTGACCCGCCAGCTTGCCGAGCTTCAGGACACCGTCGCCGAGCTGCAAGCTCGGGTCGAAGCCCTGGAAAACCGGCCCTAGGCTCTGCGTTTCCTCCATCTGCCCTGTCATGCCTCAAGATTGCCGTGATTCGGCGGACGCCTTCACCGCGTAACGGGACGGCTGGAGACGTCTGGGAATCGCAAAACGTCCCTTCGCGTCCCTCTGGGCTTCACGCGTTGAGTGGATCTGGGCATGGCTCACGCCGGATACCGTGTCGGCGTGACGCTGTTCAAGTGGGCCTTCGACGTGGCCGAACGCAAGCTGTCCGAGAGTCTTCCGCGCCGGTGGTCTCACGTCCAAGGTGTGGCGGAACGCGCGCGTTCGCTCCGAGCCGTCTCGGGCGAGGAAGCCGACTTGCTGGAGTCAGCAGCGATCCTTCACGACGTCGGCTATGCACCGGACATCGCCACAACGGGATTCCACCCGCTCGACGGCGCAGTGTTCCTACAGCACATCGACGCGCCAGAACGGCTCGTTCACCTGGTCGCGCACCACTCGTATGCCGAACTCGAAGCAGACCTTCGCGGGCTGTCCGCCGAGTTGGCCGAGTTCACCGATGAACGCGGACCGCTCCGCGATGCGCTCTGGTACTGCGACCTGAACACCACGCCCGACGGCGAAGAAGTCGACGCGCGGGATCGGATCGCGGAGATCAAGCAGCGCTACGGCCCCGGCCACTTGGTCACGACCTTCATCACCCAGGCTTCACCGGAGCTGCTCGGGGCAGTAGATCGGACTCGGCAACGTTCCAAGGCCACGGTTAGCTGAGATAGGGCTCGGCTCGCCCCTCCAGCGCGTGCTGAACGCGCAGCCGCATGGAGGGATGGATATCGAGCCCGGCGATGCGCTCCGGCTCGACCCAGTGCACGCGCCGGGATTCCAGGCTGGTTCGCAGCTCCCCGCCGGTCGGCCGGGCGTGGAAGACGATGGAGAACTCCTGCCGCACTTCGCCGTCGTCGTAGGCGATGACGTGAAGCGGGTCGGAGTAGATCCCGACGATCCCCGTGATGGCGATCTTGATCCCGGTCTCCTCGAACGCTTCGCGCTCAGCCGCCTGGCGGGTGGTCTCCCCTACGTCTTGAGCACCGCCAGGCGCTGCCCAAAGACCGTTGTCCGTGCGCTCGATCATGAGCACGCGCCCGGAGTCGTCGCGAACGACGGTCGCCACAGCGACGACGAGGCTATTCGCCGCAGGTGCGGCGGGGTCGTCGTAGTAGTCCTTCTTGGGCATGAACCCTGCCTACCACGTGCAGGGCGTCGCGGCGGACCACACAGCGTCGAAGCTGTCGGCGTAGGTGTTGAACAGATCGCCCGAGCCCAAGCGGCGCAGATGAAGCGCCGGAGCGTGCGAGGCGAGCTTGCCGTACACGTGGGGGTTCACGATCATCTCTTCGTCGAACCGGTACAGCGAGTTGTACAGAACCGTGGCGTGCGTCCGGATCTCAATGCCCGGCACTTCGACCAATGGCTTGAAGAACGCCAACGCCTGATCGATCTTGGCCGAAATCGTGTGCTCGCCGATGCCTTCGTCCAGGCTGCGCTGGATCACCGCGGAGCAGTCGCGATCGCCGAAGGCCAGCCGGATCTGCGCACCGTTCTCTGCCTTGCTTCGCAGCGTGCCGAGCAGGTTCGGCTTCTCCGTCATGAACATGCCGACGTAGACCAGCATGTCGACGCGCTCGGCCGCCTGGCCCAGCAGCCGATCCCACAGATCGGCCGGCACTGCGCTGCGGTGCGGATACACGTGGAGGAGTTCGGACTCGCTGACCTGCTCACGGCGCTCCTTGCCGACGGCATCAGGCCATAAGTACCGCTCGCTCTCCCCGAGCTTCGCAGCGATCGCTTGACGCGTCCGCGCATGCGGCGGTCGCCCCGTGGTGACCCATCGCTCCGCGGTCTTCGGATCCACCTTGAGCTCTTGCGCGAGCGCTTCACTCGTCAGGCCCTGGCGGTGAAGCGCGTCCCGCAGCCGTTCGTTGGCGGCCACTCACTCGCCCCCAGCCGTCACGCCGGAGGCCGGGTTCATCGCGCCGTGCACAGCGATCATTCGCCGTCATCCTCGCGAAGCTTGCGGATCTGCTGCCGGACCTCTTCGACGTCCCACCGGTAGTGCCCGCCGAGGGTCGTTTCAGTCGGCGTCAGCAGTCCGGAACTCACGTAGCGCGCCACAGTGCGCGGGCTGATACCCAGCTCCCGCGCCAGTTCGCCCGTAGGCACCAGACGAGGTCTCGTCACGACATGGACTGTCGCAGTTGGCGCGTTTAGCCGCCTAACTCCAGACTCGTTTGGTACGTTCGGCTCGCTTGTCTCGATTGACTCGATGAGGTGGGGCGATGTCCGACGAATCCCGATCGCTAGCCGTACTGCTGCGCCAGGCGCAATGGGCACTCGACGATGCCGCCTTCGACATCGGAGCAGGACGAGCCACGTCCGAACAGCGCGAGCAACTCGCAACCGCGTTGGTCCGGCTCGCTCAAGCGCTCCACGGCGACGAGCAACCGCTCATCATCAACGTCCACGGCTGAAGCCATGCCCGCTACCCCTCCACCCTCCGCCGAGGACGCCACACACGGCCCTTCTGAAGCGCCGTTAGTCCCGGAGCAAGCGGCACCACGAAGCATCAAATCCGCGAGCTGGGCGGACATCGAAGAACTACGCCACGAGCACGACCCGGTGCGTCAAGCCGCCCGAGCCACTGAGCTGATCAACGAGTGCGGCCAACGAGTTGCCGCGCTGGCCGCGCTCCGTCGCAGCGCGATCGAACGCGCCCACGGGTTGAACGGAATGACCTACGCCGACGTCGCCGACTCCCTCGGCATCACCAGAGGACGCATCGCCCAGATCCGCAACCGCACCAACGAGAACTGACCTACGAAGCGGGGGCATCGTGGGCAAGCACAGACTCAGCACTCCACCCACCGGCTACATCACCGCATGGCACGGCGAGATCTCCCTTGAACCACCAGAGATCCCCAACCAGCGCCCCATACCCGAAGCATCGTGCAACCGAACCTGGGCCGAGCCCACCGTTCCACTGCTGCAACACGTCCTCGACAAGCTCCACGAGCACTAGCCGCAGCTCAGCACTCCAGAAGGGGCATCTGCAAGTCCGGCTGCCGAGGTCACTGGTTATCCCGTCGCTGAGCGTTTTGCCGGTTGATGTCCCGTTGCATCAGCCACTCGTCTTCTGGCGGTTTAAGCCCGCGGAACACCAACGAGTCCAGCCAGAGTCCCTGATACCCATCGGAGAACAACGCGGCTGCGGAGGGCAGCAACAGCATGCCCACGAGGAACCCACCGGCAGCCGGGATGATGTCGATCCATCCTGCCGCCGCAGCCACGAGCGGACCAAACGTGATCAAGCCGAGGACCGCCATCGAGATGCGCAGTGGCATCAGACGCGGCTCGATGGGAGGGGTCTCGCGTGCCAGTCGCCGCATCGCAATCAGGCGTGCGGGTCCATAGCCGACAGAGGCGGCCACAAAGAAGGCCACCAGAGGACCGAACTCAGTCTTGAGGTTGCCCGCGAGGAGCCACCCGAGGCCGACGAGCGTCAGGATGATCCAGAGAATGGCTACCACTCGGCGCTTGGTCATCAGCCACCATCCTCGGTGATTCCATCGTAAAGCTTCTCAGCGCCCCAACTGCCGAGGCCAGAACCTATCGCCGCCACGCCGACGCCAACAACGGCACCAACCGGCCCGCCGACACAAGCACCGGCCACGGCCCCCGCCAAGATGCCACCAGCCGCACCGCCAGCGAGGTTGAAACCGGCCTTGCCCACCGGTTTGCCGTCGTTGACAACCGCTTCGACCTGTACTCCGGCCGCGAGAGCCGTCCCCACCACCGGCACACCCTTGGCGGTTTTACCTAGGAGTCGTGCGCCTTTCGCGTCCAAGCCTGTTCGGCCGTACAAACGGTCGGCCGTCTTCTGGGACTTGACCGCCTCGCCCTGGTGACGAGTGGACCGCTGTAGCAGCTTGTCACGTTGGGAAGCTTTGGCGGCTTGTCCGGCTGGGGTCACCCCGGCAGCGTCGATGGCGCTGTTGGCCTTGGCAGCGCGTTCGTACAGCATGTCGGCGCGTTTGCTGAACGTATCGGCCATGCCCTGCGGTGTGGTGAGTGATCCGCGGGCCATGCCTTCGATGTTCCAGACCGCTCCGTTGATCATGAACTGCAAGAACCCGGTCTCGTACTTCATCGACGCTTCAAGCGCCTTGTGCGCGTCCTGCTCTTTGCTGCGCGCGTCGTCGACGGTGGCCTTGGCCTCCTCGAATCCTCGAACTTTGCGTTCGTGGTCCGCTTTGGCTTTCGCAGCTGCCTCGAAGTCGTGCAACGGCCGCTCGTTCAAGCTAGGGCCATCGGTTTTGAGGTCAGGCTCGGGCGGCGGAGGTCCGGGCGGCTCGATCGTCGTCGGCGTCAACGTCAGGCCGTGCTCGCTGGCGACCTCGCGCGCTTGATTCATCCTCGCGATCACCGATTGCAACTCGTCAGCGAACGTCTCCAGCGCGGCCTTTGCCCGGCTGGTCGCCTCGTCGAGGTCATCGGCGGCCGTGCCCTTCTCCTGCATCGCTCGGCGGAAGTTCTCGCCGGCCTCACCGGTCCAGCAGCTTTCCGACTCGCCCCGAACCTGACGAAGACCTGTCCCGACGTCATGGACCCCGTCGCCGAGTTTGCCTAGTTCGGTCGCGGTCGTCCGACACGACTCAGGCGTACCTTCCACCAGCGTCACCAGCGGCGCGGTCATATCAGCGGCCTCCAGTGGTGCTATTCGGAGACAACGGCAATGGCGGCAGCTGAGAGGCCGCTTGGTCGTCGGAGCGGATGTACACGCCACCAGCGTTGCTCACTTCGCCCGCCTGGTGCTCAGTGTCGGCAGCCATTCGCGCAATCGACTTGTAGAAGGTGGCGATCGCCTCGGTGACCGGACCGGTCGACACCCCAGCATCCACCTCGCCGGGAGCCGCACCCGCGTTGTCACTGAGCCCACTCAGCGAAGAAGTCAGCGTGGTAGCCAGCCGGTCCAGTTCCTCCGGCGTGACGTTGACCTGCTCTCCCACTCTTACGAACCCCCTGCGCTGAGCTGCCGAAGTTCGACATCCTGAGCAATACCGTCCGCGCCGGTGGCAGCCAGCAAATCCGGCAGCGACTCGGCAGAGAAGGCCACCCACGGTTGATCTTCCCCGCAGCAAGTCACCAGCATTTCCACACTGGTGAACACCGGTAACGCCAGCTCGTCCTCGTCGGTTCGCCGTAGCTGAATCTCGGCGTGCCCATCCTCGTCAGGCTCGGACCCGGTAGGGACGAACACAGGAACGTTCGAACGCACGGGCTGCCCGCCGGGGTCCTCCGACTCCTCTGGTTCGTTGACGTTCTCAGCGCCCCAAACCGGCGGGGACGCGTACGAATGTCCGTCGGCGCCGAACGCGCTCGACATGTGGCCACACTCCTCATCGGACGCCAACGACGCATGCCGCGGCGACCCTAACGACAGCACCAACACCTGAGGCTTATACCCCTAAACAATCGCCCCAATGTCACTCGTCTAGAGCAGTGTTCGATCACATGAACCCCGGCCATCGCTAGCCGACTGCCTGGTGAGCCTGTCGCGCTCGTTACCGCCAGCAAACGCCCCCGAAGCCGTACACATCCAGCCACGACGCTCGTGTTCAGAGTTTCTTTTCTTCATCAAGGGCGGCCCCTGCGGGGCCGCCTGCCAGCTGTATGCGAGCCCTGCCAAGCCGACCGCCGGGCGTGCGGCTGGCGCCGGTCCCAGCGGCCGGCGGCCGGGCGCAAAGCGGAAGGCAGGCGGCCAGGAACCACGCAGGAGCCGCAGGTTCCACGCCAACTAGCACGCTGACGATCGCCAAGATTCACGAGAGGATCATCAAGACTTAGACCTGGGTCAGCTTAACCACTAGCTGAAACCCGCCTGAGCTGCGGAAACGTAGCCGGGAGACTGGCCCGCCTCATCTTTACCCCAAAAACTCGCGACGAAGACCCAGCAGATTCGTTATTTAATTGCAAAGTTTTTAACTTGTGAAGCATATTCACCCTCATAGACCTGAAGCGCCGGAATGTCCCCCAGTACGAAATAGCGAGTCCACAAGTTCCAAATATGCTCCCAATGCGGATCCTGAAGCGAGAGCTCTTTAATCGGCAAACCGGCCTTAGTTGCTTCTCCAGATCCAATTACCGCGCCATGATAACTCGGCTCATCAACAAATGGCTGACGAACCTGGTCCGCCATTTCGTCGATTTGCTCCTGAGACCGATCCGGATTGCTCCCCAAAGCCAACCGTGCAAGTTGCGCAGTTCGGTCAAGCGCTGAGCGCGCCCCCTCAACAGCCGGGGCATCAATCCCGCCAAGCAGCGCCGTATGCAAAGGGTAGGTATCCGGACGTTTAGCGACATCATCAAGTGCGCGATCGACTGCGGCGATTAGATCTTTCGCACTAACAAATCCGCGTTTCGCCACATTGATCTGCGGATCAATAGGGCCAAGGTCCGAGGTAGGGCCCATCAACACATGATGCGCCCCAAGCGCGAGGATGGTAGCAGCGCTTTTAGCATTCTCCGGAACGACGACGGTAAGCTCTTTACAGGCGCGCTGAGCCATTCGCACCAGACGCACGGCAGTCTCACCGTCGCCGCCCGGCGAACACAAGATCAGATGCAGATCCTGCTTAGGATCAGCATCGTGGAGAAGCTCCGCAAAGTAAGTCACACTATCAGGCGCGATCTGGTCGATCATAATAACAAGACGACACTGATACTGAACTTGATACTCGCGAATTAGCTTCCTGCGCAGGTATCGATCTTCATTCTGCGCACGAAATAAGGGCGTATAAGAACTAGCACTATTGGCGGCTACCGGTTTCGATTCACCTGCCGCGGCCGAGGAACTGGACGAGTCGCTCGAATTGGCCTGCCCGAACGCGGCTGCATCGTCCTCTCCCCGAGTTTCCACGCCTCTATGGCGACTTTGGCCCTTTGATCCCAATCTGAGTCCTTAAACTTTTCGGGCCTCGGTAGAACTCCATAGTCGCTCGACATCACTGCCTCCCCTGCCCTCCGCTACCTAGACGCTACTGCGCTGTAGCTACAAACTGGATCGTAGTAGCAGCGGCCGACAATCACGACCGTCTTTGGAGGGACACGTGAGTCGCGTCACTCTAATGGAGTAATATTTCGGGTTTGGCCCAGCCTTCACTGATCTCTTAGGGTCAACCTTTGGGTGACCCTGGACACACTCAAGCCGGTCTGGTCACGTCTTGTCGATCACCCCACGCCAAGCTTCCCCCTTCAAAAACATCTCAATGACGGACAAATCGAGCTCGGAAAGAACTACAGGAGCCGCCGGGCTAGGCCTTGACCGCAAAGGGGCCGTCACGAAAGAAACCTGAAGCTCATGCTTGAAAGCAACAGGCATAACAGATGGGTTACGCGCATTTCTCGCCCGGGCGGCAGCGCTTGCCGTGAAACCTGAATGCGAGTACAGGAACCCTCGGTCCGCCCCAATGTCTAAAAGTTTTCCAATGAATCCATCGACCGTCACAACATTTACCGGCCTGCTGTAGCGTTTACATTCGATCGCAACCAAGATCGGCTCGCCTATCATCCTTCCCTGCACCCAAACGTCGATCTGCCGTTGAGTTGCACTCAGGCGCCCAAGAACTTCCACGTTGTGCTCAACGATGGAATTCGGCTCAAGGCTTTCCACGATATGTCGTACAG
The DNA here is from genome assembly GCF_053592695.1 of Saccharopolyspora sp. NPDC002578. NCBI lineage: Bacteria > Bacillati > Actinomycetota > Actinomycetes > Pseudonocardiales > Pseudonocardiaceae > Saccharopolyspora > Saccharopolyspora sp. NPDC002578. The sequence continues at coordinate 81,949 of NZ_JBSFWJ010000006.1, forward strand.
ATTCCTCGTATCGAAGCCACAACGGTTCGTCGGACGGTGCAGGCCCCAGCAGCATGGAGGCAGAATACTCACACATGCAAGGAGCTCGACACCTCGTGGCGTCTACTCAGGCTTGGAATATTCCTTCTCGCATTGATCGATGCCGCCCACCTCCTGCATATAGTTGCTACAGCAAACAAATCCATCCTTCTCGAAGCTTCCGCCTCGCACGCGGCACGCGTTCACCTATCACCGCAGATAAGTACGAAGTTAGCTCGATTGGCCTAATCATTGCATGTCCGATAGTTCCCGATCGTGAGTTTGATTGCCATGTCTAACGAATTTCTAGGGGTGTTGGATTATTCGGTTTAAGGGGAGATCATGAGGTGTTCGTCGACGGGCCATCGCATGTTTCAGGCCAAGTCAGGTGGCGTCAAGCACCTGCCGTCGCCCGCTCTAATCAGTGGGATGTGCGGTCGCCGACGAGGTCCCGTTGAGGCACGCAGTCCAGGGACACATCCGGGGCACATGCGGCCCGCAGACGACCGAAGCCGATGACAAATGACCGATGTTCCACGGCCTGGCTGCCGCGTAGGTGGCCGACCGCCGCACGTAGACGCTGTGGCCGGAACACCCTCCGGGGGCAGCGTTCTGTTGGGTCAGCACAGCCCAAAAAGTTGCCAATAAAGTGCCAATAATCGACCTTCGGCGACGTCAGATGAGGGCAACTGACCTCACCTCTGATCACGACATTCATGCAGGTGACAGAGGTTGTCGTCAAGCGACGGCAGACGTCGGACAGCGTGGACGCCAGAACAGCGGGTTCGGGGTTCAAGTCCCTGTTGGCGCACCGAAGCCCCAGGTCATCGACCTGGGGTTTTTCTTTTGGTGGGTAGAGGGATATTTGATTCCGCGGCCAGCGCGAATGGATCGGCTTCGGTTTCGGTCAGTTCTGGTTTCGGGTTCGTGTGGTGAGCAGGGCGTACGAGAGGGCTGCCAGGGCGGCGGTCGAGGTGAGGGCTCGGGCGGTGTTCCAGCCGGTCCAGGTGGTGGCGTTCGCTTCGCGGACGGCGTGCAGGTTCGGTGCGCGGTCGGGTGGGCCTGCGGCGTCGAGCGCCGCGTTGAGCGGGAAGTGGACCACCGATGTGATCACGACGGTGGCCATGGCCAGGAGGAATCCGGCGCTCACCGACGCCCACAACGCCGGATGCGTGCGGCGGTGGGTCACGACCGCGATCAGGGCGAGCGCGGGGGCGCCGAGGAAGGTCGCGAGGAACCAAGGGTTGATGAACGCGACGTTGAACTGCTGCATGGCCGCGACGAACGTCCGGTCGTCTCCGAGCTCCAGTCCGGGCATCACTCCGCAGGCGAAGATGTAGTAGGTGCCTGCTTGCAGCCCGGTGGTCAGCGTGGCCAGCAGCAGGACCACCGATGCGAGCCGCGGCGAATCGATCATCGTCGGCCTCCGAGCCGGAGTTCCGCCACGCGGTGGCCGGGGTCGCGGTGGGTCACGTCGTCCCTTCCACTTCGCCGCGCTGTTCTTCCAGGGTTTCGCGGGCTTCCTCCCGGGACCCGGCGGTCGGTTTCGCTCCGGGCAGGGGGCGGCCCGCGGTCTCCCTCGCGAACCAGGACGCGATCAGGCCCAGCAGCCCGGCTCCGATGAGCACGAACGCCGGGGCGGTGGTGTTTCCCGTTGCGCTCACCAGGTATTCCGACAGCAGCGGGGTCGTGCCGCCGAACACCGCGACCGAGATGTTGTAGCTGATCGAGACTCCGCCGTAGCGAACGTGCGTGGGGAACAGCGCGGGGAGGGTGGAGGGCATCGTCGAGCTGAAGCAGATCAGCATCAGGCCGAGGACGATCAGGCCGCCGATCACGGCCCAGACGGCTCCACGACTGATCATCCAGAACGCGGGCCAGGACAGCACGACGAGCGCGCCGGCTCCGGTCGCGACGATCGGCAGGCGGCCGATCTTGTCGGAGATCCGGCCCAGCCGCACCACGAATCCCATGATGACCAGCATCGTGACCAGCACGAACACCAGCGCCGAGGTGTGGGCGTAGTGCAGGTCCGCGGTGATGTAGGTGGGGATGTACGCGGTGAGCATGTAGTTGGCGACGTTGAACACGGCCACCAGCGACACGCAGGTCAGCACCGGACGCCAGTGGTCGCGGAAGATCGTGCGGTAGATGCCGAGGCCGCTGCCGGCCGCGTCCTCGCCTGAGGACTCCGCTTGCTGCTGCGCGGGCGTTTCCTCCAAGCGGAAGCGCAGGTACAGGCCGATCACGCCGAGCGGCCCGGCCAGCAAAAACGGGATTCGCCAGCCCCAATTCACCATTTCCTGCTCGCCGAGCGCGGTGAGCAGGATCGTGACCACCGCTGCTCCCAGCGCGTAGCCGGTGAGGGTGCCGAATTCCAGCCAGCTCGCCAGGAAACCGCGTCGCTTGTCGGGCGCGTACTCGGAGACGAACGTGGTGGCGCCGCCGTACTCGCCGCCGGTGGAGAAGCCCTGCACGACCCTGGCTACCAGCAGCAGGATCGGTGCCCAGATGCCGATCGTCGCGTACGAGGGGATGAATCCGATGGCCACGGTGCCGAGCGCCATCATGATCATCGTGATGGCCAGGACCCGCTTGCGGCCGAGGCGGTCGCCGAGCGGGCCGAACACGAATCCGCCGAGCGGGCGCACGATGAAGGCGACGGCGAAGGTGGCGAACGTCGACAGCAGCTGGACCGTCGGGTTTCCGGCGGGGAAGAAGACCTTCCCGGTGATCACGACCAGGTAGCTGAAGACGCCGAAGTCGAACCACTCCATCATGTTGCCGATGCCCGCGGCGGTCACGGCACGGCGGACCTTGCCCTCCTCGACGATGTCGACCTGATCCTCCAGGCGCTGTCCGCGATGCCGCCGCTTGCGCGCGCTCGCCGCCATCGGCTCCTCCTCTGTCGGGGTCCGCCCCGGAATACCCGCGAACGATCATGGGCATGCGGGACGGTCCACCTCGGATTCGCCGCCACCACGCGCGATCCCGCGACCGGCCCCGCTCCGGCCTCGGGGAATCCAGCCTCACATCCCCGAATGCGCCGCACATCTTGATGTGGTCGCGCCCCGGCCACCTCGATCCGACCCGAACAGGTGACCGAATGCGGGATTTTTCCGCCGCGTCGAGTCGTTGAGCGGTTTGCCGGGTCCGAGAAGGTCGCTTACAGTGAAGTGGAGACGTCCCCGCTTAGATGGGTTTCCGCTGGACCTTCCCACGACCCGGCCGATGCCGCGTCGGTCGTGCTCGACCGCTGCCGCGCGGTGTCGTGAGCAAGAAGGTGGCCAACGCGGCACGCCCCGGAACCATCGCGCGACGTCATTCCCGTCCTTGTCTGATACCGACGGAGACTCCATGTCCCACCACAGCTCCACCATCTCGCTGCGGGTGAACGGCGAGGACCGTTCGCTCACGGTCGACAACCGCACCACCCTGCTCGACGCGCTCCGCGACGACCTCGACCTGGTGGGCACCAAGAAGGGCTGCGACCAAGGGCAGTGCGGCGCCTGCACCGTGCTGCTCGACGGCAAGCGGGCGGTGTCCTGCCTGCAGTTCGCCGTCGGCGTCGACGGATCCGAGGTCACCACCGTCGAAGGCATCGCCGACGGCGACCGGCTGCACCCGGTGCAGCAGGCGTTCCTGGACTTCGACGGCTACCAGTGCGGCTACTGCACTCCCGGCCAGATCTGCTCGGCCGTCGCCGTCATCGAGGAACACGCGGCGGGCTGGCCCAGCGCCGCCACCGAGGACGTCCGGCCCGAAGCCGGCGCACCACCGCTGGACGCTGCGGAGATCCGCGAGCGGATGAGCGGCAACCTGTGCCGCTGCGGCGCGCACAACTCGATCGTGCGCGCCGTCGCGCAGGCCGCCACCATGCGCGAGGCCGAGAACACCGTGTCCGGAACGGAGGTCTCGGCATGAGGGAGTTCGACTACCAGCGCGCGACCGACGTGCGCACCGCCACGACGCTGCTCGCCGAGAACCCGGACGCGCGGTTCCTCGGCGGGGGCACGAACCTCGTGGACCTGATGAAGACCGGGGTGGAGAACCCGCCGCAGCTCGTCGACGTGCGCAGGCTGCCGCTGGACGCCATCGAGGTCACCGACGACGGCGGGCTGCGCATCGGCGCGACCGCCACCAACAGCGACGTGGCCAACCACCCCGAGGTGCGGCGTCGCTTCCCCGCGCTCGCCCAGGCGGTGCTCGCGGGCGCCTCCGGGCAGCTGCGCAACGTCGCCACCGTCGGCGGGAACCTGTTGCAGCGCACGCGGTGCGGCTACTTCGCCGACGTCACCCAGCCCTGCAACAAGCGAGTACCCGGTAGCGGCTGTCCCGCGATCGAGGGCGAGCACCACAACCACGCGATCTTCGACTGGTCCGAGCACTGCGCGGCGACCAGCCCGTCGGACATGGCGGTGGCGCTGGCCGCCTTCGACGCCGCGGTGTCCTACGAGACCGCGGACGGCCCCGGCGAACTGTCCTATTCGGACTTCCACCGGCCCGTCGGGGAGCGCCCGGACCAGGAGATCGCGCTGCCCGCAGGGGCGCTGATCACCGGGATCACCTTGCCCGGTGCCGCGCTCGCCGCCCGCTCCCGGTACCGCAAGGTGCGGGAACGCGCCTCCTACGCGTTCGCCAACGGCTCCATCGCCGCCGCGCTCGAAGTCCGCAACGGGGTGGTCGACGACGTGCGGATCGCGTTCGGCGCCGTCGCGAACCGGCCGTGGCGGGCGCACGCCGCCGAGCGGGCGCTGCTCGGCCGCGCCGCCACCGCCGAGGAGTTCGGCGCCGCCGCCGACGCCGAACTCGCCGCCGCGACACCGTTGCCGCACAACGGTTACAAGGTGCCGCTCATCCGGAACCTCGTGGTGTCCGTGCTGACCGAAATCACCGAGGAGGCCACCCGATGACCACGATCGACCCGCGGGTGAGCGCGACGAGCACCACCTCCCCCGCCGACACCGGGACCGCCGGCTCCGCCCGCACCCGGCTCGAAGGCCGCGCCAAGGTCACCGGCGAAGCCCGCTACGCCGCCGACCACCCCATCGAGAACCTCGCGCACGGTTCGCTCGTGCTATCCACCGTCGCGCACGGCCGCATCACTTCGATCGGTGACGAAGCGGTGCTGGGCATGCCCGGCGTGCTCACCGTGCTGCACCACGGCAACGCGCCACGACTCAACCCGGAAGCCGGGATCTTCGGCCCCGACCCGGGATTGCAGCTGCTGCAGGACGATCGGGTGCGCTACGTGGGGCACCCGGTGGCGCTGGTGGTGGCGAAGACGCCGGAACAGGCCCGCGCCGCAGCCGACGCCCTCGAAGTCACCTACGAGGCGGAACCGCACGACTCCGAGTTCCGCGCCGACCACCCCGCCGAGTACGCGCCGGGAGGCGCGGGCACCGTCGACAAGGGCGACGTGGACGCCGAGACCGACGGAGCGGCGGCCGTCGTCGAGCAGACCTACAGCACTCCCGAAGAACACCACACCGCGATGGAGCCGCACGCGTCCATGGCGCGCTGGGAGGACGGGCGGCTGGAGGTCGTCGACGCCAACCAGGGCTCCTACCTGGTCGCGCAGATCCTGGTGAAGCTGTTCGACCTGGCCCCGGAGTCTGTGCGGGTCCGCTCCGAGCACGTCGGCGGCGGCTTCGGCTCCAAGGCCGCCGGCCCGCAGCTGGTGCTCGCGGTGATGGCCGCGACCCTGACGCAGCGCCCGGTGCGGGTGGTGCTGACGCGCCCGCAGGTCTTCGCCGTCACGTCGCTGCGGTCCGCGACCGAGCAGCGGGTGCGGCTCGCCGCCGACGCCGACGGCCGGATGCGCGCCATCGACCACGAGTCGCGGTCGTTCACCTCCACCATCAAGGAGTTCGTGGAGCTCGGCACCGAGCTCACCGGCGTGATGTACGCGTCGGAGGCCATCCGCACCCGCACTCGGGTGGTGCCGCTGAACGTGCCCTCGCCAGGCTGGATGCGGGCGCCCGGCGCGGCGCCCGGATCGTTCGCGCTGGAATCGGCGATGGACGAGCTCGCGGAGCGGCTCGACATCGACCCGGTGGAGCTGCGGCTGCGCAACGAACCGAGCGTCGGGCCCGTGTCCGGGACCCCGTTCAGTAGCCGCAGGCTGGTGGACTGCCTGGAGCAGGGCGCGAGCCGCTTCGGCTGGTGGCAGCGGGATCCGCGGCCCGGGGTGCGCCGCGACGGGCGCTGGCTGCTGGGCACCGGCGTCGCGGCGGGCTCGTTCGGGGCCGGGCCGATGCCCTCCACGGCCGCGATCACCGCCGAGGCCGACGGCACCTACGAGGTGCGCATCACCGCCGCCGACATCGGCACCGGGGCGCGCACCGCGCTGTCCCAGGTCGCCGCGGAAGCGCTGGAGGTGCCGCTGGAAGCGGTGCGGATCCGGATCGCCGACAGCGACTTCGGGCCCGCGTTCCTCGCAGGAGGTTCGCGCGGCACCGAGTCCTGGTCCTTCGCGATCATCGAAGCGGCACGGGCGTTGCAGAAGAAGCTCGCCGCGGGCGAGCAGGCACCGGTGACCGCGCGGGCCGACACCACCGAGCTGATCGGTGCCCGCAAGCAGCTCGAACGGCACTCCTTCAGCTCTCAGTTCGCCGAGGTCGCGGTCGACGTGACCAGCGGTGAGGTGCGGGTGCGGCGGCTGCTGGGCATGTTCGCGGTGGGGCGGATCATCAACCCGCTGACCGCGCGCAGCCAGTTCGCCGGCGGCATGATCATGGGCTTGTCGATGGCGCTGCACGAAGAGGGCGTGCGGGACGCGACGGGCAGGCAGGCCAACGCGAACCTCGCCGGGTACCACATCGCCGCGCACGCCGACGTCCCCGAGATCGAAGTGGACTGGGTCGACGACCCCGACGAGGACAACCCGTCCGGGGTGAAGGGCGTCGGCGAGGTCGGCATCGTCGGCACCGCCGCCGCCATCGCCAACGCCGTGCGGCACGCCACCGGCGTGCGGCACCGGAACCTGCCGATCAGCCTGGACCGGGTGCTCAACGCGGCCGGGTAGTACGCAGCAGGGTGATCACATCAGCGGTCCGCTCGCCCCGACCGGGGTGAGCGGGCCGCTTTGCGTTCGGCTCCATCGCGCACGATCCGGAGTGAACGGACCGATCGCCCAACGTGGTTCGAGTGAACGGACCGTTCGTCTAAACCCGTTGGACCAACGGTCCGTTCACCCATATCCCCACCACCGAGCCGCAACCGACTCCCCCCTAGCGCCACCACGCACGCCCGGAAGCAATTCCAGTGGAGTGAACGGCCTGTTCGTCCAATCCCGTTGGACGAACAGGCCGTTCACTCGAATCAGCTTCCGGCGTGAGCCACGCGAGACGGCGCGGCCATGAGCTCGGTGGGGGCGATGCCGGTGGAGTGAACGGACCGTTCGTCCAATGCGATTGGACGAACGGGCCGTTGACTCGGGTCAGTGGACGCGGAGGCCGTCGTAGAGGAGGTCGAGCAGCCGTTCGGCCTGTTCTCGGTGTTCGGCTCCCCCGGCGGCCATCGCGATGCCGAACAGGCCCAGCAGCAGGTCCGCCGCCGGAACGTCGTCCCTGATCACTCCGGCGCGGGCGCCCGCGTCCAGCAGCGGGGTGATCGAGTCGAGCAGCATTTCCTTGCTCTTGTCGTACGGCGCCCCACCGGAGTCGATGACGGCGCGCAGCGCGTCCGCCATCCCCAGCTTCGCCGTCGCGTAGTCCAGGGCGCGGCCCATCCAGGCACGCAACGCCTCCCCTGCCGGGAGCGTCGCCAGCAGGTGCGGCGAGGCGTCGCAGAGACGGCTCAGCTCGTGCCGGTAAGCGGCCTCGATCAGCGCCTCCCGCGTCGGGAAGTTCCGGTAGAGCGTGCCGGACCCCACGCCCGCTTCCTTCGCGATGTGATCGAGGTGCGCGTCCAAGCCCCGCTCGGCGAACATCCGCGCCGCGGTGGACAGGATCTTCTCCCGATTCCGCTGCGCGTCGGACCGCAGCGGACGGTCGATGTCCCTGGCCATGCGGCGCCTCCTCCGGTCGCACCTCCCGGAATCGGGCACGTCACGGCCCGCCGGAGCGTGCGGTGCGACTCCACATCCTAGGCCATCCGTCCTCCGCGAATTCGAAGATCTAGCCCGGGTGCCACCGACCTAACTACTTCTTCTTGCTGAGACCGCTACCAGGATCGGTCGTAGTCCAGGACTTTCCAACGGCCTCGGGATGAGAATCAAATTTGCCGCCCTTGTCCGGGAAGACGGTCCCGTCCTTGCCGCCCATCGAAGTGAGCTTGATGTCCTGCCCGCTGGATATCCGGTTGTTGACGTCGTCCTTGGTGGCATTGCCGTAAAGATCCTTGTAATCCTTGCCGAGCACATTTTCGCGGCTGGGGTTGTTGTTCCCCAGATATGCCTGCACGTCCTGCTTGCTCCAGTTCGCGGGGAACATCGTGCTCGCCTTGGGCCCGTCCGCCCCGGCCTTCGTATAGACGATCTCGTGCAGCTGCGTGAATTTCCCGCGATGTGCCAGGACAGTGATGTCATTAGGGAGGTACGGCGACTTCCCGGTCTTGTTGTTGATCACATTGTCGGCGTTGAACTTGCCCCGTCCCGGCGAATTCTCGTAGGCGTGAAGGCCGGTCGGCTTGCCGTTGGTTCCCTTTTCTCCCTTGAAGATGTGCTTGTTGAGGTGCTCCTGCTCGCCGTACTTGCCGGCGACCTTCTCGATCGCTGTCTTCGGCGGGTCGGCGTTCGGGTGGGTTTTGCACGGGACGAGCCCCAGCGGGTCCGCCCATGCGTGCGGGTTCCGCACGTAGGCGTGCTGGTTGGGGCCACCGTCCAGGCCCAGCGGGTCGGGGCTGGCGTAACGCCCGAGGAACGGGTCGTAGTAGCGGTAGAAGTTGTAGTGCATGCCGGTTTCGGCGTCGAAGTACTGACCGGGGAAACGCAGCGGGGTACCCGCTCGCGCCGATTCGGCATGGGGAGAACCACCCCACAGGGTCGTGCGATGCACCCAGGAGACGCCGCCCTGGTCATCGAGGAGTTCGGTGGGTGTACCGACCAGGTCCGTCACGATCGCGTGGAACTTGGAGTTGACCCAGTCCTGCGGGCCGCGCTGTACCCGTTCTGCCTGCGTTAGCGGCCGGAAGGACCCCGGTTCGTGGTCCCAGACGAGGACGTGCGGCCCGGGCTGACCCTGCCGGTACCCGGCCTGCTCCGCCAGGACGTGACCGTCCCAAGTGAAGTCGACCCCTTCGAGCACGGTCGTGCCGTCCGTTCCGAGCCGCTGCTTTGCGATACGGCGTCCGATCGCGTCGTAGCGGTATGCCCAACGGGTTCCGTCCGGCGTGAGCACGCCGACCAGACGGTCGTCGGCGTCCCAGGAATACCGCCAGGTCTCGGGCCGGTGGGAGAGGTGCTTTCGCTGACGGAGGACGAGCCTGCCCTGCGCGTCGTGCTCGTACCGGACTCCGCCCGCGGCACGAACCAAGGTTCCGCCGTGGACGCGTTCACCGAATTCGTCCTCGTTACCTGAAGACGGCCAGCTGCCGTGCGTGATGTTGCCCGCGGCATCGTAGGCGTAGCGCTCCGACCAACCCGATCCCTGGACCGCGAGCACCTGGCCCGCGTGGTCGAGGGTGAAGGTGCGTGGGCCCGTGAGCTGGTCCTGGACTCCGGTGAGCGCGCCGTCCGCCCGGTAGGCGTAAGTGCGCTGCTGCGCGGAACCTCCGCCGGCTCCGGTGATCGTCTGGGCCTGAAGCAGGTGGGCGGCCGTCCACGACTGGCCGAGCACCAGGCACGCCCCGACGCTGCGACGCACCTCCCGGCCCGCCTGGTCGTACTCGAAGCGCAGCGTCCTCCCCGCGGAGTGCAGCGCGATCGGCTGATCGTTGGCGTCGTACTCCCAGGTGCTCTCGGCGCCGGACGGGGTGCGTCGCCGGACCCGGCGCCCCAGCGGGTCATACTCGGAGGTCACGGTGCGTCCATTGATCGTCTCGGCGAGCACCCGCCCCACCGGGTCACGCTGGAAGACGACTCGACTCGCTCCGTTGACCGCTTCCAGCACTTCCCCGGTCTCGCTGAGGGTGAACCTCGCGACGTCGAAACCGGTGCGGCGTTCGACGACGTTGCCCAACAGATCGAGGCTGAACCGGGTGACCTCCCCAGCACCGTTGGTGCGCTCGACGAGTTGGCCCGCCGCATCGTAGGCGTACTGCAGGGTGCGGCCGTTGAAGTCGACTTCACGCACCAGGCGCCCGGCCGCGTCGTACTCGTAGCGCCACACCAGCCGTTGCGGATTCGTCACGGAAACCAGGCGCATCTCGGTGTCGTAGCCGAACTCCATCCGAGTGCCGTCCGGGCGGGTTTCCGCGGCGACGAGGTCGAAGTGGGTGATTTCGGTGGTGGAAACCTCGGCGAACTCGTCGCGGTGTTCGCGCTGGTTTCCCTCACCGTCGTAGACGCGGCGCTCGACCGTGCCGTCTGCTCGCTCGTGCCAGGCGAGCTCACCGCCGACCGTCCAGCCGAACCGCTGCACCCCGCCCACCGGGTCGGTGATCGCGGTGACCCGCCCGAATCGATCGCGCTCGTACCGGGTGGCCGCACCGAGCGCGTCCACGAATGCCGTGGGAAGCCCACTCGCGTCGACTTCCACGGTGCTGGTGTTGCCCAAGGCGTCGGTGATCGCGGTGAGGTTGCCGTGCTCGTCGTAGCTGTAGTGGGTGGTGGCTCCGCAGGCGTCGGTCGTGGAGCGGAGATTTCCGCTCTCGTCGTAGGTGTGGCGGGTCGTCGCGCCGTCCGCTTCGACGAATGCGACCGGCAGGCCAGACTCGTCGTAATCGCACCTGAGCTGGGTGCCGTCCGGCCGCGTGATCGCGAGGACGTTGCCCCACTCGTCCCGGTCGTAGCGAACGCTGCGACCGAGCGGATCGGTGCGCTTGCGCAGCCGGTCGAACTCGTCCCATTCCGAGCGGACCTCGTTGCCCAGCGGATCGACTTCGAGCACCGTCTGGCCGCGTTCGTTGAGGTGGTAGGCGGTCTGGTGTCCCAGCGAGTTCGTCCACCGCGTCACCCCGTCCTCGTAGGACATGGTGCCGCTGAGGAATCCGCCGGAGCCGTCCGCACGCACCACCCGGCCCTCGTGGTCGTAGCCGTAGCGGTACCAAGCCTCGTTCCGGTCGGTCCAGCTGGTGATCCGGCCCGCGTGGTCGTAGGTGAACCGCAGGGGTTTCCCGGAGCCGTTGATGACCTCGGACAGCAGGCCGTGCTGGTAGCCGTAGCGGACCAGAGCCAGGTCGGCGCCGCCATCGGCGCCGCACAGGTGCAGGGCCGTGATCAACCCGTTCGCGGACTCGACCCGGATGCGGTAGCCGCCGCTGTGCCGGATCTCGGTCGGCACTCCGGCTTCGTCCCGGTCGAAGTCGATGCGGTGCCCGTTGCGGTCGGTGATCGCCCGCAGCGGCAGCACCGAACCACCGCTGCCGAAGTGCAGCGTCAGGTCTTGCTCCACCACGGTGATCGTGTAGCCGTCATCGGTCAGCGCGAGCGGGTTCCGCGCCCCGGCCTGCGGCAGGGACACCGGCGTCGGGTGCGGGTAGAACAACAGCGTGCCGTCGTCGCCCGCGAACGACAGACCCGCCTCGTCCACCTCCAATCGCTGGTCCACGGTGGATGCCCAGTTCGGGCCGAAGAACCGCCCCACCCGGTACGACGACAGGTGCACCCGGCGCAGCACCAGCGGCAGCACACCCGCCAGCTCCACGTCGACCTGCGGGAGCACCACATCACCGCTGGCCACGTCGATCGGGTCGCCGCAGGTGTTCTTGTTCTTGTCCGGGGTGCGTTCCCGGTCCGCGCCTCGGTTGTTGTCCCGGATGTTCCGGCTGCCCGCCGGATTGGTCCCGTCGGGAGACTTGTCGTCCTTGTTGCCGTTACCGCCTGCCGGGGAACCGCCGTCAGACGACTTGTCCGAGCCCGTCGAGTTCGTCTGGTCCGGCCCCTTGTCGTTGTTCGGCGGGGGCGTGGGGTCCGGGGTCTTCTCCGCGTTCGCGGAGTTGTTCGAGGCCGGGCCGTCCGGGCCGCCGCGGCTGCCGCCGCCGGGCGGCGGGGACTTCGGGGGCGGGCCGGAGGAACCGTCCGATTTGATCTTCTTCAGCGCGTCGGAGGCCTCGCCGAAGCCCTTGCCGAGCTTCTTGAGCATCGGGACGAGGGCCTTCATCGCCTTGACCAGCTTCATGGTGATGTCGGCGATCTTCGACGCGACCTTGGCGACCTCCGCGATCACCTGCGGCACCACCCAGGTCAGGCCGATGCCCAGCGTCGCGATGACCTGCAGCGCCCAGCTCACCAGGTGGCCGACGAGCTCCGCGATGATGTCGCGGACCAGCGTGCGGACCGCCGCCACGACCTCACCCGCGGTACCGATGCCGCTCGAAGCACCGTCGGCCGCGCTCTTCGCGGCCTCCAGCAGCGTGGCGGTGTCCTCGCTGCGCTTGCGGTAGGCGTCCCCGGCCTGCCCCGTCCAGCCCGCCGTGTCGGCCTTGACCATGTCGGTCAGGTCCGTGCTGATCGCGGCCAGCTCACCGGAGATGTTCTTCCACGTCTCCGAATGCGCCTTGATCTCGTCCGGATCGCCCGTCAACGCGTCCAGCGCGTCCGAGACCGGGCCGACGTGCTCCATCAACCACCCCACGCCGGCGGCGAGGATCGAACCGAACGGGTCCATCGCCATGCCGAGCGCGTCCAGCGCGGTGCCGGTCGCGCCGAGCACACCGGCGGCCCAGTCCCCCTGCTCGATGGCCTTCTTCGTCTCATCGACCGATTCCAGGATCGGGACGCCGCTGAAGGACTTCGTCGAATCCTCGCGCTCCGCCACCAGTGGATTCGCCACGGGGCCATCACCTCAAGAGTGTGAGCCGGGTTGCCCGGCATGTGCTGACAACGGGGGCACCACGAGGGCGCCGAGAACACGGGCCGGTCCCGTGATCCGCTTCGTGATCGTCCGGGCGCGTCAGTCCCGCAGCGGGTCGAAGTCGGGGCCGAAGTCCCCGTCGTCGTCATCGACCGGCCTGCGCCGCGGCGGCTTCTTCGAAGCCGGGGGCGGAGTCGCGTTCGGCGGTGCGGGCGGGGCCGCGGGCGGCGGCTTCGACTGCTCGTCGTCCTCCGGCGGCGCCCACTTCCCGGAATCGGGCTGGTCGGGCTCGGGCTCGTCCGGTTCCTCGGGGAACCGCTCCCGGAGGTTGTCCAGCATCATCGACCGGGTCTGCTGGTCCTCGTCACCGAGCTGCTCGGTCATCACCTCGCCGACTTTGGCCGCGATGTCCGACTGCGCCTTGCGCATGGTGTCCATGATCTGCGCGGACAGCTCCTGCAGCGGCATCGAGCGGATCTTCTCGGTGAACTGCACGTCGGTGACGCTGCCGTCGGCGCGCACCGTCACCTTCACCCGTCCGTCCGGGCCGGTGGCCGTGAGCCGGATCTGCTCGGTCTGCTCGCGCACCGCCTGGTAGCGCTGGGCCTTCTCCGCGAAGCCCTGCGCCCACTGCTCGATGCGCCGTTCCGCCTCGTCCGGGTCGCTGCCGAGCGCCGCGAATCCACCGGGTCCGGACATGCTCCGCCTCCATCACAAGCTCAGTACTGCTGACAACGTTCGGGTGCCGCTCAGGCTTCGTCGGGTGCCGCTCAGGCTTCGTCGGGTGCTTGCCGACCGTGCGGCGCGTTCTGGGGCGTGGCGTGCTGGTAAGTCGGCGTGGCCTGCTGGAAAGTCGCGTCAACGCCCTGCAACACCTCGTGCTGCTGCGACACCTGCCCCGGCTCCGCACCGCCATACGGCGCGTTCCGGGGCGTGAACTGCTGATAAGTCGCATCCGTGCTCTGCAACACCTCGTGCTGCTGCGACACCTGCCCCGATTCCGCACCGCCATACGGCGCGTTCCTCGGCGTGAACTGCTGCTCGGACCCGAACTGCTGCGGCGCCGAACCGCCGTTCGCCCCGTTCATGCGCGTGAACTGCTGCTCCGACTTGCCCTCGGGCAAGTGCTGGTTCTCGAACTTCCGGAAGGACTCGGCGTTGTCGTCGTCGTTGGCGTCGTACTCCTTCGCGGTGGTGCGGATGTTCTCCGCCGTCACCTCGACGCCCTCGCGCGCGGCCTTGAGCGCGTTGACGCCCTCCTCCTCCGTCGGATTCACGATCGGCGGCAGGAACGAGCACAGCAGCCCGTAGGCCTCGTCGGACATGCTGACCTCCTGCGCCGCCGAGAGCGCGGTGCCCAAGCGGTCGGTCAGCGCGTCCAAGTGACTCGCGTGCGCCCTCAAGTCCTCGGAGACGACTTCGTAGGCCATGGCCGAAACTCCTCACGATGAATGTCCGCGCGGGATCCGCCGCACGGATGACCGGCTCGGCCGGTTCAGCGGTCCAGCAGGTCCTCGAAGTCCACTGTGGACATCACGTCGGCGACGCGTTGTTCGATGCGACCGTGGTCGGCGGGCATGATGCTGAGCCACTCGCCCTCGTTGACCACCAGGTACCGACCCTGGTGGGTGTCGAACCAGGTCACCAGCGTCGCCGCCCGCCGTCCGCCGCCGGAGACACCGATCTGCCCGCCCGCCCGGCGGTTGGTCGCCAGCTCCAGCAGCGCGTCGACGTCCTCCGCGGGCATCCCGGCGCGCAGCAGCGCCGTGCGGTCGTCGAGATCTCCGCCGAACGGATCGTCGCCGAAGTCGTCCTCGCTGTCGGCGACCTTGGCCAACGTCTCCTTGCGCACCGTGAACCCGCGGCCCCGCCCCGCATCCGCCGGAGCGAGCACGCCCACCGCGACGCTCGCCAGCGCCCGCGGCCGGAACCCCCACAACCAGACCTGATCGTCGGTGAGCATCGCGAGCACGCCACCACGAGCGTTCACCGCGGCCAGCGCTCGCACCGGCCCGTCCGCCGCACCGACGACGTCCACCGAGAACTCGTGGTCGGACAGCAGCCGCAGCAATCCCTCCAGCTCGGCGTCGAGCCGATCGCCCGAAGCGAGATCGCGGGCGGCGAGCTTGCGCAGCACCTCCCCGGCGAGCTCGGCGCGCTCCTCCATCGTCGCCCCGATGCTCGGCACCCGGAGCGGGTACGGCGCCCGGCCGAGCCCGAGCGACCCCATGACCAGGTCGAATTCGTAGGCGGACAACGCGAAATCCGGTTCGCTGCTCATCGTCTGGTCCTCAGGAGTCCTTCTTCTTCGGCTTGCCGCCACCGATCACCGGCGGCGGCAGGTCCGCGCCAGGAACCTCGACGATCGGCGTGCTCTCCACGTACTTCGCCCGGCGTTCCTCGTCCTCGCCACCACGACCGCGCCCGGCCGCGGCACCCGGCGCGCCCATGCCGCCCGCACCGGCACCGGCCGAACCGGAACCGCTCGCCGAGCCACCGCCGACCGGGCCGCCCGCGGGACCGCCACCGGGCCCCATGCTCACCGAGGACCGGCCACCGGCCCCCACGTTCGAACCGCCCGAGCCCGACGACCCGCCAGGTCCCGACGACCCGCCGGAGCCTCCGGCTCCCAGGCCGCCACCCGCCCCACCAGGACCGGACGTGCCCGGGATCGGCGGGATCGCCCCGCTCCACCCGGAACGACCGTTCGGCCCCGGGCCGTTGCCGCCACCGGGCCTGCCCGGACCGGTCGGCACGCGACCGCCCGGCGCGACCGGGCCACCGCCGCCGGTGTCGGTGCCGGGCAGCGGCGGCAGCGGGCGGTGCTTGATGGTGGGCGGGTCCACGTTGCTCGGCTTGGTTCCGCTGGGACGGCTGCCCTGCGGGCTGGTGCCGTCCGGACCGGTCTTGCGGTCCAGCGGACGCCTGCCCTGGTTCTTCCCGTCACCGCCGCCGAATCCGTCCAGCGACGGCACGCGAGCGCCGGGGCCGCCCTGCGGGCCGCCCTTGTCGCCGTGCAGCTGCGGGGTGCTCTCCAGGTGCGGAGCACTGGCCGGGGCGTTCGACGCCGGAACGTTCGACGCGGGCGTGTTCAGCACCGGCATCCGCTTCGTCTCCTCCGCGCCACCCGGTGGCGGCCCACCCGGCTGCTGAGCTCCGGGCACCTCGCCCGGACTCGGCGCCCCGGCGGAGTCGGTCACCTGCGGGTTCGCGGAGAGCGGTTCCCGCGGCTGAGACAGGGTTGCCTTGACGCCTTGCTTCTGCTCGTCGCGGATCGGGTCCGGCGGCGGCTCGAAGCGCGGGGTGCTGCCGTCCACCACGCGGGACGAGATCTCCATCCGCTCCATGACGGCGACGGCCTCGTCGTGGGCGGAATCCGCCTTGACCGCCTGCTCCTTCATGTCCTCGGTCGCGGCCAGCAGGCCCGCCAGCACGCTCTTCCCGCTGCCACCGCCCAGGACGCCGTAGAGGGAGACGATCTCGTCGCGGAACTCGACGTCCTTCGGCTCCGGCATGTTCGTCTTGGCGTCTTCCATGACCCGGCCCTGCTCGCCGATCCGCTGGCCCAGGTCACCGGCGGTCTGACCCGCGTCGGACGTCCAGCGGGCGAGCTCGTGGATGGCGCCGCGAGCGGACTTCGCCGCCTCGCCCTGCCACCCCTCCTCGGTGCCGCGCAGCCGCTCGGCCATGCGCTCGGAGGACTCCCCGATCTCCGCGCCCATCCGCGCCCAGTCCTGCGCGAGCTCACCGACGCGGCCGGGTTCGTTGCCCTGGTGGACCGCCTCGTAGAGCTCGCGATGGCTGCGCGAACTCCAGTTCTGGGTGTCCCGCAGCACCAAGTCCGAGCCGGCGACGAGCGTGGCCGACCTCGCCCGCATCGGCTCCGCGGTGGACTGCTCTTCCTGCGTCATGCTCTCGTTCCCCTCGCACCGCGTCCGCATCCGGCGTCCGCACCTCGGCCACTTCCCTGCGACGGCCTCCGCGGCCGATCGCGCACCCGTTTCCGCTCGTTGATGTTCACGCGGCGTCTCGCACCCGGGTGAACACCCGACTCGGGACTCAACGGTCCGGTACCGGCGGAGCGCACGATCGGCGCCGACGCAGCACGAAAGCGGCCGGGGCGAGTGCCCCCGGCCGCCACGACGCGCGGCTCACAGCTGCGACTTGAGGTTCTGGAACATGTCGACCGCGTGCTCGTCCGCGGTCTGGTAGCGGCGCATCGCCTCGGCCACCGCGTCCTGCGCTTCGTCGAGCACCTGGCGGTACTGCGTGAGCACGCCGGTGAACGAGTCGCCCTCGCTGGTGGCCCGGTCGGCGAACTTGCCCGCCATCGCCTCGCCCACGGGGTTCTGCCCCAGCGGCGCGCGGCGGCCGAGGTCGTCCGAGCGGCGCAGCCAGGCGTCGACCTGGTCCAGCTGCTCGGTCAGCAGGTCCTGGACTTCGCGCCCCGCCTCCGGATCCAGCTTCAACCGACCGGCCGCCACGTCCGTCCGGAGCGTGCCGACCGCAGCCGCCGAAGCCTGCAATCGCTGCTTGGCGGCCATCATCGGCTGCGCCTGCTCGGTTCCGACCTGCATCGGACGCAGCTCGGCTTCCTCTCCGCCGCTCATGACTCCCCCTCGGAGTTCACCATCCACAACACGACACGCACCGACGAACCCGAACCCCCCGGAACGGGGACCCACCGGCGGTACCAGATCTACCGGAGCCGCCGCGCCCGGCAACAGGGCGATCACGGTGATCGTTACCGCCTCGCGATCACTCCTGCCCTATCAGGCAGAAATTTCGCCGCGAACTCAACCTTCGGCTGCGCCGAACGTCCATTTGTTGGGGAAACCTGCGATTTCCCAGGCCGGGAGACATCGGTCACGAGTCGCCCGAAAGGGCACCGGTGGACGGCGGCCGTCGCGCGTCACCGTAGCCGTTCGTCGCGGCACCGCCACGATCCCGGAGACGTCGCGGTGCCCGCCACTGCGGCGGGTCAGCGCAACGATCCGGTGGTCGACCGCGCGAGGTCGACCACGAACCACACCACGGCGAGCGCGAGCGCTCCCGCGACCACGTAGTTCATCGTCACCCACTCCGCGGTGCCGATCAGGCTCGGCACCACGGCGATGGCGGCCATGACGAGTACCAGGAAGTTGACCAGGTTGTGGCGGGTCGTCTTGGACATGTTCTGCTCCGTTCACTCCGCACCGTGCGGTGCGCTCTCGTTCGCTGTCAGCACTGAGCTTCTCGGAGCGGAGCCGCCCGCACATCGGGCCCGAGGACGAACCGGAACCGGCACCACCGGCCGAAAGTACGAGACGACGCGGACGTGGTTCCCTTGCCCGGCAACGGAACCGAACGCGCAGCGGGCCGTGACCGGCGACCGCAGGCCCCGAGTACCATCGGCGAATCGTTGCCGCTTTGGGGAGAACGCATGGTGCCGACCGGTGTGGAACAGGGCGACCAGCACTCCGCCGCGGACCCGGTGAACAGCGGCCCCGCGTTCCTGCGCAGGCGCTTCGGCCAGATCGTGCTGGATTCGCTGCTGCGCACCACGATCTCGATCGTGCTCGTGCCGCTCGTGCTGCCGTTCGCGTGGCTGGTGCGGCAGTTCGGCGCCTCGGCCACCACCAGCCTGGTCGGCGGTTTCTCCGTCTACTTCGTGCTGATGGTGGCGCTCGCCTGGTGGTGGCACGTGTGGTTCCCGCACCGCCACGGCGACCAGACCCCCGCGATGCGCTGGCTGAAGCTGCGCCTGATCGACCTCGGCGGGGACGAGCCGGGCCTGGGGCAGTACAACGCGCGATGGGTGCTCACGGCCGCGGACTCGATGTTCTTCGGTCTCGTCGGCATCGTGCTGATCATCGTGACACCGCAGCACCAGCGGGCCGGCGACATCGTGGCCCGCACCCGCGTGGTGCGGACCGACGTCAGCTGACGAGGCCCTGCTGCCAGGCCCAGATCGCGATCTCCGTGCGGTTGCGCACCGACAGCTTCTGCTGCGCGCTCGCCAAGTGCGACTTCACGGTGGACAGCGACACGTGGAGCTCGGCGGCGATCTCCGCGTTCGTCGCCCCGCGCGCCACCGCCAGCACCGTGTCCAGCTCCCGCTCGCTCAGCGGCGCGTCCCGGCGGTTCATGCGGCGGCGCTCGGGCCGGGTGAAGTGCGACAGCAGCCGGGTCGTCACCGACGGCGAGATCATCGACTCCCCGTCGGCCGCCGCGTGCACGGCGTTGACCAGCAACGTCGCCCCCGCGTCCTTGAGCAGGAAGCCGCGCGCCCCGGCCAGCAGCGCGGCGTAGACGTTCTCGTCCACGTCGTAGGTGGTGACCACGACGACGCGCAGCGGATCCGGCACGTCCGGCCCGGCCAGCAGCCGCGTCGCCTGCAGCCCGTCGACCTTCGGCATCTGGATGTCCATCAGCGTCACGTCAGGCCGCAGCTCCCGGGCCAAGTTGACGGCGGCCTCACCGTCCGCGGCCTCGCCGACGACCTCCAGTTCCGGCTCGGCGCTGAGGATGAGCCGGAACCCGGTCCGCACCAGGGTCTGGTCGTCGGCGATGAGAACGCGAATGGTCACCGGGGGCCTCCTTGGCCGTTGCCGCCGGCGTCCTGCGGAGGTGCGATCGGGAACCGCGCGGTCACCCGCCACCTCCGCCCCGGTGCGGGACCGGCCTGCACGGTCCCGCCGACGGCCTGCACGCGTTCGGCCATGCCGACCAGCCCGTAACCGGAACCCGTGCGGTCCGGCGATACCGACGGCACGTTGTCGTTTTCCACGACGAGCACGAAATCCGCACCTTCGCGGCGGCCGGTTACCCGGGCCTCAGCGGCGTCCGGGGAGTGCTTGCGCGCGTTGGTCAGCGCCTCCAGCACGATCCGGTGCGCCGTGGTCGCGAGTTCCGGGTTCACCGGCACCTCGTCGAGGTCGGCCGCGACGTCCACGGTGGCGTGCACGCCCGCGGCCTGCCGCACCGCTTCGCCGAAACCGGTGCCGTGCGGGAGGGAATCGTCATCGTCGGTGCGGAGCATACCGACGAGCCTGCGCATCGCGGCCAGCGCTTCGGCCCCCGCCTGCTCGATCTCGGTGTAGACCTCGACGGGATCCTCCGGCGAGACCCGCGGATTGCTCGCCAGGGCGCGGGCGGCGTTCGTGCGGACCACGATGCCGCTCACGTGGAAGGCCACGAGGTCGTGCAGCTCCCTAGCCAGCCGCAGCCGCTCACCGGTGCGGACCTCGGCGAGCTCACCGCGCCTGCGGTTGTCGGCGTCGCGCAGCACCAAGCCGATCGACAGCGCGATGCCCCAGGTCAACGCGGCCGCCACGGCGATCAGCGTGAGCGCGGTGCCGTCGTAGCGCAGCAGCGAGGCGGGCACCAGCGCGATCAAGCTGCCCACCGCGACCAGCACCGCGGGCCGCGGACGCAACCGGCGGCAGCACGCGCCGACCAGCAACGACAAGCCCACGACCTCCGCGCCGGCCGGCACCTGCCCCGTGGCGAACCCGGCGTAGCCGAGCCCTTCGCTGATCACCGTGCTGAGCAGGCTCAGCACGATGGCGGCGGCGGCGAGCACGCCGACGTGGGCCGGAAACCGCCGCCGCAGCACGGCCAGCAACGCGACGATGGTGCCGCTCGGAGGAATCAGCAGTGCCGCGGTCGTTGAGATGCTCGCGTCGATCCACGCCATCGACACCGCGTCCGCGACGCAGGCCACCACCAGCGCGACGGCCTCCACGGCGAACAACCCGCGGCGGGCGGGCGGCCCGAAGAACCACGGACTGCTCATGATCACCGACCTTATCCCAGCGGGGAGCGCAGATCACCGCGGCGCCTGGACGTCCACGACGTACCGGTTCGAGTCGGGCAGGAAGCTCAGCACCAGGCCCACCACGGCCAGGCCCGTCCCGACGTAGGACGCCGCCCCCACCGGGCCGAACAGCGCGAGCAGCTGCAGCACCACGAACACCGCCAGGACGATCCGCGCCCAGTTGCGCCCGGCCCGCAACTTCAGGCTCAACCACACGTAGACCAGCACCGACACCACGGAAATTCCCAGCGAGAGGTTCACGAGCATCGAGTTCAGCTCCGGCGGCACGCCGGGAACCGGGGGTTGCGAACCGGAGAACAGCTCGATCGCTCCCCACACCATCGGGATCACCGCCGAGGCGAGGTAGGCGAGCACTGCGGAGTTGATGGTCGACGGGGCGGAAGGGATGTGCACGTTCGAAGTCGTCATGGCCGGAAAGCTAATCGTCGCGAAGAATCCGCGGCAAGCTCTTCCGGCGCATTTCGTACTTTCGGCCATCCGCCTCATTCCCGCGAACTAGAAGCGCCGCGGAACAATTCATCCACGAGACCAATGCACAAATGAGGTCTCGCCCGCGAACAATCGATCCGACCACTTCTCACTGGAGGTTCGATGCGTGATTCAGCGAAGCGGGCGGCGCTCACCGCCGCCTGCCTGGGACTGGCGGTGACCGGCCTGCCCGGCGTCGCCTCTGCCGCCGAGAACACCGCCCCGCCGAAGTACTCCGGCCAGCAGCTCGCCTGGGGCCCCTGCCCGTTCGAACCGGCCGAAGGCGCCCTGTCCGCCGAGTGCGCCGTCGTGACCGTGCCCCGCGACTGGGCGAACCCGGAAGCCGGACCCGACCTGGCGGTCTCCATCAGCCGAGTGCGAGCCGACGGCGAACGACAAGGATCGCTGCTGGTCAACCCCGGCGGACCCGGCGCGCAGGGCAGCTCGATGGCCGGCTCGATCGCCGGGATCGAACCGGACCTGCACCAGGGGTACGACCTCATCGGGATGGACCCGCGCGGCACCGGCCACGAAGGCGCGGACGCACCGCAACAGCCGGGATTCCTGTGCGACGTGCCCCTCGACCGATTACCCCGAGGCACCGACCTGGACGCGCGGGACCGCTCCGCGGAGAGCATCGCCGAACATCAGAAAACTCCCCGCGCCATCGCCGAAGCCTGCCAGAGCGACGCGGTCGCCCCGTACATCACGACCTGGCAGACCGCCCACGACATGGATCTCATCCGCGCACTCCTGCACGAGGAGAAGCTCAACTACCTCGGCTATTCCTACGGGACCTGGCTCGGCGCGAAATACGCCTCCCTATTCCCGCACAATTCGGGCCGGATGATCCTCGACTCGAACGTGAACTGGCAAGGCAGGTTGCAGGCCGCGTTCGAGGACTTCCCGCGCATCGGCCAGCGCTGGTTCGACGACGTGTACCTGCCGTGGACGACCCGGCAGTTCCCCGAACTCGTCGGCACCGACGTCGACTCCGCGCGGCGCACCTGGGAAGACGTGCGCGCGTTCTACGCCGCGCAGGGCATCGCCCCGGACAGCTTCGACGCGATGTTCGTCGGTGTGGGCAGCGAGATCGGCTGGGCGTTGTCGAGCTCGGTGCTCATCGCCGGCATCAACGAGATGAACGGACAGCCACCGGAACCGGCCCGCTCCGCGGCGTTGCAGACGATGCTCGACGAGCAGGCGCGGGCGAACTTCGGCGTCCCGCTCACCGAACTGACCCCGCAGCGGGTCGCCGACGGCCTCGCCGAGGACTACGCGCCGGTGTCCGGAACGCGGTACGCCGTCGCCTGCGGTGACCAGCCGACCCGCTCCGCGCAGTGGTACGAAGAGCTCAGCGACCACCAAGGACCGGACCTGCCGCTGAACGGCTGGGCCTACGGGCTGAGCGAGACCTGCGGGTACTGGTCCGACGCCCCGCGCCAGGAGTTGCCGCAGCTGCCGCCCGAAGTCGCGGCGAACGTGCTCGTCGTCCAAGGCGAGTTCGACCCGCAGACCGCCTACGAGCAGGGCGGCGCCGCCGTGGACGCGGCCGGCGGGGTCAGCATGGTCTCGGTGGACGACTCCCCGACGCACGGCCAGTACGCGATGGCGAACAACCCCTGCGTGGACGGCATGGTGAACGTGTTCCTGCTGCACGGCTCCCGCCCGGCCGACGCCGTGTGCCCCTCCGTGCCGCTGCTCGGCGAGGACGAGGTGTTCCCCGTCGACGGCCCGGTGACCTCGGCACCCGCTCCGATGCCCGCCGACATCGGCACCGGCCCCGACCACCCCGAACTCCGCCGATCCCTCCAAGACCAGATCAGCCGAGCCACCCACACCCCCGCCGCCTGACCCGCACCGGGGCGCATCGCGCCTCAAGTGAACGGACCGTTCGCCCAATCCCACTGGACGAACGGTCCGTTCACCCACATCCCCTCCCCACCCAGCCGGCACCCCAGTTCGAGGCACACGCCGAAGCAGCGCGGTTCCAGTGGAGTGAACGGACCGTTCGCCCAATCTCCTTGGACGAACGGTCCGTTCACTCCGATCCGGCGATACCAGCCGACGTGCCGGGTTCGGGATGGGTGAACGGACCGTTGGTCCCATCTGGTTGGGCGGATGGGCCGTTCACTAGATGTGACCCAAGGCACAGCGCCGGGGAGAACCTGCGGCGGGGGTGGGGCGTCTTGCGGGAGGTGGGATGGGGTCGAGCGACGATCGAGCGGGCCGAGGACGGCGCGCTCGTGCGGCTGGTCGCCAAGGGCGATCAGCGAGCCTTCGAGGAGCTGTACCGCCGGACCGCGCCGTGGTTGACGGTGCGGCTGCGGCGGCGGTGCGCCGACGACCAGATCGTCGCGGACGTGCTGCAGGAGACCTTCGTCGCCGTGTGGCGAGCGGCCGGCACCTTCACCGGATCCGATGTGGACGGTGGGTCGGCCGGGTGGTTGTGGACGATCGCCTCGCGCCGCCTGGTGGACGCGTTCCGCCGCCGCGCCCGGCACGCCGCCCCACCTCCGGCCGCGGCGGAACCGCCGAGCTCGCCCGCCGCCGAGGAGGTCGCGCTGGAGGGCGCCGTCAGCGGCGAGCTCGGGGGCGCGCTGAACCGGCTGGCGCCCGAGCTGCGGCAGGTGCTGCAGGCGATGGTGCTCGACGGCCTGTCGGTGCGGGAGACCTCGGCTCTGCTGGGACTCCCCGAAGGAACGGTGAAGACCCGAGCGCGACGCGCGCGGATCGCGATGCGGGAGGCCCTGACATGACCGAGCACGCCTCCGAGGAGTTGATCGCCGGCTACGTCCGCGGCGACACCACCATCGGTCCGGAGCAGGAGTGGGCGCTGGAGGGCCACCTCGAATCGTGCGCCGAGTGCCGCGCCCGCCTCGCGGAGGTGCCGGACGAGCAGGTGTCCGCGCTGGTCCTCGGCGCGTGGGAGGGGATCGCCCCGCGGCTCGGCCGCGTCGCGCCCGCGCCGCACCGCCGGTTCCGGCACGCGCTCGACACGTGGGCGGCGCCCGCGATGGTGCCGTGGATCGCCGGTGCGCTGCTGGTGGCGGCGTTCGCCGTGCTGGTCGCGCTCGTCTCCGGCGGGCCCGACGGGGATTCGCCGCTGCTGCTGCTCGCGCCGGTGGTTCCGGTGCTGGGCGTGGCCGCGGCCTGGTCCACGGGGCTCGATCCGATGCACGAACTGGTGGTGGCGACGCCGCGTGCCGGGCTGGCGCTGGTGCTGCGCCGGACGTTCGCGGCACTGGTGGCGGTGGTGCCGCTGCTGACGGGCGCGAGCCTGCTGGTCGGCACTTCTCCGCTGCTGTGGCTGCTGCCGAGTGCGGCGTGCACGGCGTCGTCGCTGGCGCTCGGCAGTGCCGTCGGGGTGCACCGGGCGACGCTCGGGGTGGCGGGAACCTGGTTGCTGCTGGTCGGCGGCGCGCTGTTCGTCGCCGAGCTGCCCGCGGCGGTGCTGGCGTGGACGACCACGCCGGTGTGGGCGGGCATCGCGGTGGTCTCCGCAGTGGTGCTGGTGGCGCGAGCGGAGGCGTTCACCCGCCTCGCCGGAGGATGAAAGGGGAGATCGTGGCACGACGAGTGACCGCCGCCGAGACGGCGCCGACCACGTACGCGCACGAGGTCCGCGCGGCGGGTCTCACGTTGCGGGCGGGCCGCCGGATCGCGGTGCACGAGCTGGATCTGGAGCTGGGCACCGGTGTGCACGGGCTGCTCGGCCCGAACGGGGCGGGCAAGAGCACCCTGCTCTCGGCGATGGCCACCGTGCTGCGCCCGCGACGCGGTGAGCTGGAGCTGCTCGGAGTGCCCGCGGGTTCGCCCGCGTTGCGGGAAGTGCGGCGCCGCGTCGGGTACCTGCCGCAGGAGTTCGGCTACTACCGCCGGTTCACGGTCCGCGAGTTCGTGACGTACCTGGCGTGGCTCAAGGAGATGCCGACCGCGGAGGTTCCGGGAGCGGTGCAGCGGGCGATCGAGCGGGTGGGGCTGGCCGATCGGGCGGATGACCGGATGCGCACGTTGTCCGGCGGAATGGTGCGCCGGGCCGGGATCGCGCAGGCCATCGTCAACGATCCGCGCGTGGTGCTGCTGGACGAGCCGACGGCGGGGCTCGACCCGACGCTGCGGATGCGGTTCCGGGATCTGCTGCGCGAGCTCGGTTCCGACACGTGCGTCGTCGTCTCGACGCACCTGGTGGAGGACGTCGCCGCCGCCTGCGATTCGGTGCTGTTGCTCGACGAGGGCCGGCTCGTCTTCCGGGGCGCTCCGGACGAGTTGGCGGCGGCGGGCACCGATTCCGACGACGGGGACACCGCGAGCGAGCGCGGCTATTCGGCGTTGCTCGCGCGGCGGGGGTCGGCGGCGTGATCGGGCGGCTGCTGCTGATCGAGCTGCGCCGGTCCGGCGCGCTCTGGTGCGCGGCGGGTTTCCTGCTGCCGACCGTGGTGCTGCTGAACATGACGGGCCCGTGGGCGCACGGCGGCGCGCAGTGGGACGAGCAGTGGACGGCGCTGGTGCTGTGGCAGCGCCACCAGCTGGTCGCCACCTGGCCGGTGGTGGTGGTCGGGGTGGGCGCGTGGCTGGGTTGTGCGCGGCGCCGCGCCCGGCTGGACGAGGTGCTGGCGGGCACTCCGCGCCCGGCCTGGCACCGGATGGCACTGCTGGTCGCTCCCGTGGCGGGCTGCCTGGTGGTGGCGATGCTGGTGCCGTTGGCGTTCGGCGCGGCGCGCGTCGCGAGCCGCGCGAGCTGGTACTCGGCCGATTGGGTGGCACCGCTGCTGATCGGCGCGCTCGCGCTGGTGGCGGGCGCGGTGGCCGGGATGGGACTGGGGAATGCGCTGCCGGTCCCGGTCACGCCCGCGATGGCTACGCTCGCGGCGTTCGCGGTGACGGTGGTGCTCCAGAAGGGGCCGCAGATGTTCACCCCGGAGGGCGGGTTGCCGATCGCGGTGGAGCTGCTGTCGCCCGTGCTGCGCGGACCGAATTCCCCGTACACCACCGTCGCACTCGACGTCCACATTGGACAATTGGTGTTGTTCGGCGGCCTCGGGGCGGGCGGATTCCTGCTGCTGGTGCTGCGCCGCGCCCGCTGGACGGCGGCGCTGCCGGTGCTGCTCGGCATCGTGCTGGCCCTCGCGATCTTCCCGGACCGCGCGAGCGAGGCCTATCCGGTCGACCCGGCGTGCACGGGGGCGGCCTGCGTGGAGACCTTCCGCGATTCGCCCGCACCCCCGCTCGAGTGATCCACGGCACGTCGATCCGGAGAACCTGAAACCCCACTCGATTCGACTTTCCCAATGAATCCGGAAGAACGATCGAAGGGGAGGGCGTGGCGAACTCGAAGAAGTTGACGAGCATTTCCAGTGCGATCACCGGAATCGCGCTGATGGCGGCAGGAGCAGGTGTGGCGTACGCGGCGAACAGCTCGCAGGACCAGCAGGAGAGCAACGTGACCAGTGCGGCTCAGACGACGGACCTTCCCCCCAAGGGCGCTCGCGCCGTCGTGAACGTGAGCCCGAACCCGACCACCGAACGCGGCCAGGAAGTGACCCTGACCGGCCATTGCGGCGGCGGGAAGGAACTGCGCGGATTCATCAGCGGAGTGGGCGGCAAGCCCGTTCTGGAGAACATCGAGATCGTCGATTCCGACCCGAACGGATTCGAGGCCAAGGCCACGCTCCGCGAGGAGATCGGCAACGGCGTCGGGCCCGTCTTCGTCGACTGCGGCGACGAGCTCGGCGTGACTCTGCTGGTGACCCACGTCTGATCCGCGCGCCGCGACCGCGAGCACGTCGCGGTCGCGGCGCGTCCGGCTCACGTCGCGGCGGGTTCCGCACCGGTCGGATCGGGGTCGCGGGTGAGCGCGCCGGTGATCTCCTCGGCCGCGGGCGGAGCGTCCCGGTACCAGGAGCCGACCGCCACGAACAGCAGCAACGAGACCAGCACCGGCGAGACCACGGTGATCGCCTCGGACAGCCCCAGCACGTACTTGGTGAGCGCGAAGGTGAGCAGTCCACCCGCCCAGGACGTCAGCGCGGACGTGGGCCCGACGTGCCGGAACGGCCGCAGCATGCCCAGCATCATCGGGATCGAGATCGGCCCGATCAGCGCGCCCACCCAGGCGACGATGATGCCGAGCACACCGCCGAGGTTCTCCGCGTTGAGCGCCAGCACCACGCTGAGGAACACGAACACCACCGTGAGCACCCGGCCCGCCCGGAGGAACTGCTCGTCGGTGAAGCCCCGGGCTCGGCGCCACACGTGCGGCAGCACGTCGCGGGTCATCACCGCCGAGATCGCGGTCGCGTCGGACGCGGCCATCGCCATGGTGTGCGAGAAGACCCCGACCAGCACCAGCCCGAGCAGCCCGGCCGGTAAGAACTGCAACGCCATCTCCGCGTAGACGTCCTCGGAGTTCTCCACCCGCACCAGCAGCGGTGCCGCGAACATCGGCAGCATCAGCACGATCGGCCACACCAGGTAGAGCGCGCTGGACAGCAACGCCGTGCGCCGCGCCGCCGCCGAGGTGGGGGTCGCGATGTAGCGCTGCGCCAGGTTCCACATGCCGCCGTTGTACTCGAACGTCTTGACCAGCACGTACACCAGCAGGAAGTACGCGGGATAGCTGCTCGTGGTCGGCGAGGTGTGGCCTTCCGGCAGCGCGGACCAGAAATCGGCGTAGCTGAACCCGCGGTCCGCCAAGGCGATGCCGACCGCGCCGATCATCGCGAACGCGGCGACGCCCTGGATCACGAACTGCCCCAGCTCGGTGAGCGCGTCGGCCCACAACCCGCCCGCGGTGCAGTACACCAACGTCACCGCCGCGGTGATCACGATGCCCCAGCCGAGCGGGATGCCGACGAACTTGTTGAGCAGCAACGCGACCGCCGACCACTTGGCCGCCACGTCGAACACCTTCAGCAGCGAACCGCTCCACGCCAGCACCTGCTGGGTGGGGACGTCGAACCGCTGCGCGAGGTACTCCAGCGGGGAGGCGATGCGGTAGTGCGTGCGCAGCCGGTTCCACTTGGGGGCGAACAGGAACGCGCCGATTCCGGTGGCGACCGCCAGCGGGAACATGAACACCACGTACGACACGATGCCCTGGTCGTAGGCGACTCCGGCGTAGGCGACGAAGACGACGGCGCTGTAACCGGACATGTGGTGCGAGATCCCGGCCAGCCACCACGGCATCCGGCCGCCCGCGGTGAAGAAGTCCGCGGTGTCGGCGACCTGGCGATGCGCCCAGACACCGATCCCCAGCATGATCAGCAGATAGCCTGCGATGATCACCCAGTCCAACGGGTGCATGTGGTTTCCCTTCCCTGGCCGGAGGAATCCGGCTCTCACGTCGTTGTGCGGGTTCGCCGCCGTCGCGGCTCTCGGGCGGTGCGGAGTGCGTTCAAGCTAGGGAGGCGCGGCACCGGCGGCAATCAGTTGCCACTACTTGCCACGGGGTCGCGCCACGACAGCGCGCACGCCGCTAGGGCTCGTCGCCGACGGCGCTCGGGACCTCGGCGTTGATCGCCGCGATCAGCTCGTCGTCCGAGGCCAGGTCCGCGTCGAGGGCCGTGAGCACCGCGCGGGCACCGGAACGCGCCGCCGGTACCAGGTCCGCGGACCTCGGATCGTGGACGTCACCGCCGCGGAGGTGCGCGATCCACGCGGCGAGCACCGCCACCGCGGCTTCCGGTAGCCGACCGGCGCCGCGTTCGCGGTGCAGGACCGGAAGGATGCGCGCCGGGATCTTCTGCGAACCGTCCACGGCGATCTGCCGCAGCCGGTGCTCGATGGCGGGGGCTGCGAAGCGCCGCCGCAGCGCGGCCCGGTACTCGTCGAGATCCTCCTCGGGCAGCGGCAGGTGCCGGGCGGCGGTGTCCCACCACGACTCGACCAGCCCGGCGAGCACCGCGTCGTCCATCGCCTCCCGCACCGAGCTCCGGCCACGCCCGAGCCCGGCGTAGGCGAGCAGGCTGTGCGCGCCGTTGAGCAGCCACAACTTGCGCCGCTGGTAGTCGTCGACGGAGTCGACGAACCGCGCGCCCGCCCGCTCCCAGCTAGGCCTGCCACCGGGGAAATCGCCCGCCAGCAGCCACTCCGCGTACGGCTCGGTCACCACCGGCACCGCGTCCCGGACACCGGTCAGCTCGTGCACGGCCCGCACGTCGGCGGGCGTCGTGGCGGGCGTGATCCGGTCCACCACGGTGCTCGCGATCGACACCCCGGCCTCGACCCACGCCGCGAACGCCGCGTCCTGCCCCGCCACCGCCGCCCGCAGCACCGAGCGCAACGCCGCTCCGTTGTCCGGCACGTTGTCGCAGGGCACCAACGTGATCGGCGCGGCGGCGACGCGGAACCGCGCGCGCAACCCGTCAACCAGCCGGGAGATCGCGGAATCCTCCCCCTCCCGCGGTACCCGGTAGGCCGCCTCGGTCACGGTGAGCGTGACCACCGCGACCTCCGGCGCGGCGAGGTCGGAGAGCCACCGCTCCCGCTCGGCACCCGCGTGCGCCCGGCTGATCGAGCCGATGGTGCGCACGTCCTCACCGCGCACCAGCAGCGAGTACAGCCCGCCCTGCGCGTTGAGCTCCGCGGGGAGCTCGGTGCTGCGGAACGTGTAGGCGGCGATG
Source organism: Saccharopolyspora sp. NPDC002578 (assembly GCF_053592695.1). Lineage (NCBI taxonomy): Bacteria > Bacillati > Actinomycetota > Actinomycetes > Pseudonocardiales > Pseudonocardiaceae > Saccharopolyspora > Saccharopolyspora sp. NPDC002578. The sequence continues at coordinate 111,774 of NZ_JBSFWJ010000006.1, forward strand.
CCCCACTCCGGGTCGGCGGCGGTGCACACGGCCTGGTGCGCGCGGTGGAACGCGCCGAGACCGCAGTGCACGGCGCGGACGGGGGCGGGTTCGGCGTCCCGGTGCAGGCGCACGATCACAACCGGAAGGCGGTGCGGGGCTGGCGGTCGTTGAGATCGCGCAAGACCCGCGCGGCGTCGTCCTCGCTGAGCACGTGTTCCGCGACGAGCGAGGCCAAGTGCCCGGCGTCCACCCGGCGCGCGGTGTCGTGCCGAGCGGGGATGGAGCAGAAACCCCTGGTGTCGTCGATGAATCCGGCGGTGCGGTGGAAACCGGCCGTCTCGGTGACGGCGTCCCGGAACCGCCGCATCGCGCGCGGCGCGTCCAGGAACCACCACGGCGCACCCAAGTACACCGACGGGTAGAACCCGGCGATGGGGGCGAGCTCCCGGGAGAACACCGACTCGTCCAGCGTGCACAGCACCGTCCGGAACCGCGGATCGGTGCCGAACCGCCGCAGCATCGGGCGCAGCGACTCCGTGAACTCGGCGCGCGTCGGGATGTCGTGGCCCGTGTCCGGGCCGTAGCGGGCGAAGGTCTCCGGGTGGTGGTCGCGCAGGCTCCCCGTGTGCAGCGCCAGCACCAGGCCGTCCTCGCTGGACATCCGCGCCATCTCCCCGAGCAGCTGCCTCGACAGCAGCGCCGCGTCACCGCGCCCTGCGCGCACCTCGGCGAACAGCCGGGACGCCTCCTGCTCCGGCAGGAACTCCATGCGCGGATCCGGGGCGCCGTGATCGGTCGCGGTGGCGCCGTGCGCGCGGAAGAACTCCCGCCGCGCCTCCAACGCCGCGACCAGACCGCGGTAGTCGCCGGTGTCGATGCCGCTGACCGCCGCGAGCCGATCCAACGCCGCCGGCCAGTCCGGTCGGGTCGCGTCGAGGTAGCGGTCCGGGCGGAACGTCGGCACCACCCGGCCCTGCCAGCTCGGATCCTCCGCGAGCGCGCGGTGGTGGCGCAGGTCGTCGGCCGGATCGTCGGTGGTGGCGAGCACCTCGATCCCGAACGACCGGAACAGCGCGCGAGGCCGCAGCTCGGGCCGGGCCAACCGTTCGGTGAGCTCGTCGAACAGCGCGTCGGCGGTGTCCGCGGACGGCTGCACCGCCACGCCCAGCACGTCGTGCAGCTCCGACTCCAGCCACTGCCGGGACGCCGTGCCCAGGAACAGGTGCCAGTGCGAGCAGAACGCCCGCCACACCTCCCGCGGCGGCGCCGGTTCCTCCGGCCCGCCGCGCAGACCGCACTCGTGCAACGCGACGCCGTGCGCGTGCAGCAGCCGCGTCACGTAGTGATCGGGCGTCACCAGCAGCGCCGCCGGGTCCGCGAACGGCCGGTCCGCGGCCAGCAGCTCGGGGTCGACGTGCCCGTGCGGGCTGATCAGCGGCAGGTCGCGGACCGCCGCGTAGAGGCGCCGGGCGATGGGGCGCTGCACCGGATCGCTGGGCAGCAGCCGATCCGGATGCGGTGCGAGCGGAGTGGAACCACTAGCCATGCCCGCAGAATCGGCCGCGGAACGCACGCTCGACAACTAGTTGCCATCGGTTGCCGGTGCCGGTCCGGTCGAATCGCGGACCACGAGGTGCGCGTCGAACGTCCGCGACCAGGTCGCGGCGCCGGTCAGCTCCGCGTGCACCAGGTCGACCGCGGCGCCGCCGACCTGCCCGGCGGGCCCGGCGATCGTCGTCAGCCCGACCAGGTCGGCGCCGAAGATGTCGTCGCACCCGACGATGCTACGATCCACCGGCACCCGCAGCCCCACGTCCCGCACCCGCTGCATCGCTCCGATGGCGACGAGGTCGTTGTAGGCGATGGCAGCGGTCGCCCCGTCCAGCACGAACGCTTCCGCCGCGTCCCGCCCGCCTTCCCTGGTCGGCGGATGCGGCCCGAGGTACACCGACTGCACGCCCAAGGCCGCGGCCTCCTCGTGCACCGCTGTCCACCGCTGGCCGTTGATCCACGAATTGCGCGGACCCGACAGGTACGCGATGCGGCGGTGCCCGAACGCCGTGAGGTGGCGCACCGCCGTGCGCATCCCGCCCGCCGTGTCCACCACCAGGCTCGGCAGGCCGTCGATCACGCGGTTCACCATCACCAGCGGGCGGTGCCGCGCCAGCTGCCGCACCGCGTCGTCGGCCAACCGGGACGTGGCGAGGATGCCGCCGGTCGAATTCGCCAGCAGGTGCCGCAGATTCCCCGCCTCCACCTGCGGCGACTCATCGCTGTCGGTGAGCGCCAGCGCGTAGTGCCGCTCGATGGCGCGGGACTGCACGGCCTTGATCATCGCGGCGTAGTAGGGGTTGGCGATGTCGGTGACCACCAGCATCAACGTGCGCGACCGGCCCGGGGCTTCGGCCCTGGCCAGCGGGCGCGGCTCGTAACCGATCTCCACCGCCGCGGCCCGGATCCGGGTGCGGGTGGCGGCGTTGACCCGCGACGGATTGCTGAACGCACGGGACACGGTCGACGCGGCGACACCGCAGCGCCGCGCCACGTCGTAGATCGTCGGCCGACCCTCACCCACGCCCCACCCCACCTCCACTCCCCCAACCGACCACGCCCCCGCCCCCTGGACAACCGCCACACGGCACCCACCCGACCGGAGTGAACGGACCGTTCGTCCCATCCCCTCGGACAAACGGTCCGTTCACCCCGACCCACCCCGCACCAAGGCGCCGACCGAGCTTTCCGAGTGAACGGACCGTTCGCCCAATCACATGGGACGAACGGTCCGTTCACTCCAACCCCGCCCCGAACGACGCGGGCCGCCGCCGAACGCGCACGCCGTCAACGACCGAGTTCGGGGTGGGTGAACGGACCGTTCGTCCAGTGGGATTGGGCGAACGGTCCGTTCACTCCGAGCCGTCACGGCGCCAGCAGGATGCGGATCGGGTCGCCGTCGTGGTCGCGGAGCCTGCGGACGCCCTCGGCCACCTCGTCGAGCGGCAGCACGGCGGTGACCGACCCCGACACGTCGAGCCGGCCGCGATCGGTCAGCTCCACCAGGTCCTCCAGGTGCCGCATCCGGTAGCCGGTGTGGCCGATCACGCTGTGCCGGTTGCGCACGAAGTGGATCTCACGACCGACCGCGAGCTGATCCGGCGAGATCCCGATCAGCACGAGCCTGCCGCGATGCCCCAGCGCGGCATCGGCCTGCGCGAACGTGGTGCTGCGCCCGACGCAGTCGAACGCCGCGCGCAGCCCCCGCCCGGCGGTGATCTCCTTGATCCGAGCGGCCGTGTCCGCGGCGGCCGGGTCCAGCGCGAAATCCGCTCCCAGCTCGAGCGCGCGCTCCCGCGCCGACGCCAACGGGTCCAGGGCGATGATCGGCGAGGCGCCGCAGATCCGGGCCAGCTGCACGAGGTGCGTGCCCAGCCCGCCCAAACCCCAGATCCCCACCGATTCCGCCGCGCGCAGCTCCGCGGTGTCGATGGCTCCGTACGGGGTGGACACGGCGTCGGCGAGCACGGCCGCGTGCTCCAGCGGCACCGACCGGGGGACGTCGACGAGGGAGACGGCAGCGGTCAGCACGTATTCGGCCCAAGCGCCGTCGTAGTGGAACGCCATCACCTGGAGGTCTTCGCACCGGTCGGTGCCGCCACCGGTCCGGCATTCCGAGCAGTCGCCGCACTCCTTCCCGGCGGCGAGCACCACCCGGTCGCCCACCTGCCGGTTGCGCACTCCTTCGCCGAGCGCGGCGACCACGCCGGCGGCTTCGTGCCCTGGTGTGATCTCGGGCAGCCGGGGTGCGATGTGACCGTCGAGCTGGCTCAGGTCGGACTGGCAGATTCCGCATGCGGCCACTCGCACCAGCACTTCACCCGGCCCCGGCAGCGGAACGGGCACCTGGCGGATCGCGAGCTCGCGGGTCGCCGCGTCGAACCGGGCCGCGCGCATCGTGGTGGGGAGGTCAGCGGACGACGGGTGTTCGGTGAGCGCCGGGACAGCTTTCATCGGAACGTCCTTTCGGATGTCGGTCGCGCGCACGTTTCCGAGGCCCGGCGGTGTTCTCCGGGCACGGTCGATCACGTCGCCGGGCCATCTCGGCCAGGCGAACGCGAACCGTTGAACGGCATGGGGGAGAAGCGAACGATCGTCGGTCGGTGCGGGAAGAGCCCGCGGACGGGGAAACGTCAGTCGTCGAACGCGGGAACGCCGCCGGCGAACAGGGTGCGCACCGAGTCGGCGAGCTCCTCGGGGCTCCAGTCGGATTCGGGGTCGAGCAGCAACCGGGCGCCGGACTCGGCCGCGCCGACCGCCAGCGCGGCCAGGGCGTTCGCGCGGCGCTCACTGCCGGGGAGGGAATCGGAGCCGTCCAGCCAACCGCGCAGCACCGGGGTGAGCCGGGTGATCGCGCGGGACCTCGAGCCCTGCACGGCCTGCGCGCGGTCCGCCCGCACCCGCGTCCCGTACAGCAACCGATAGCTGTCCGGGGAGTCGCGGACCGCGGCGAAGTACGCCACGAGAACTCCGTGCAAGGCGCGCGCCGGGTCGGACTCCGCCTGCGCGGCGTCCAGCGCGGTCGTCAGCTGCTCGGCGAGCCGACTGCTCTCCCGCTGGTCCAGCGCCTGCAGCATCGTGTCGCGGTTGCTCCAGCACCGGTACAGCACGGTCTTCGCCACACCCGCCTCGGCGGCCACGGCGTCCATGGACACGGCGTCCCCGTCGCGCAGCGACACCCGCAGTGCCGCGTCGAGCACGAGTTCCTTGCGGACCGCGAGCGGCAGGTGCTGCGCGCGCTCCGGCTTCTCCCCCTTGGCACCGGTCACGGCCCGGCTCCCTTCGCTCAGCTGTCCCGCATCGGGTGCATGCGCAGCAGGAAGGTCGGCGACACCAGGCCCACCGGCAGCGGCAACTTGCCCACCCTCATGTTCACCCGGCGGTAGTGCGCATTCAGCGGCGGGCCGGAGATGAGGGTGTCCAGCGGGTCGGTGTACGAGCCGCCGACGGTGAGGTCGACGTCGGCGCTGCGCTGTTCCAGCGGGTGGTCGACGGTGCTGAAGGTGACCAGCCGGGGCACGGAGAGCCCGACGGTGCCGATCACGTTGCGGAACGGCTGGTTGAAGATCGGCGGGACCGAGTCGACCTCCTCGCCGAACTTGCCGCTCATCCGGATCAGCTCGACGCCGCGGCGGCGGACCACGGTCTCAACGCCGTCGTCCTGCTCGGACCAGTCGATCTCGGCGATCTTCTTCGGGAAGCCCAGGGTGTCCCTGCCCCCGATGAGCGCGGTGTCGTCGTCCACCACGATCCACGGGCAGTGCGCGGCGCGGAACGGACCGTGCTTGACGTTCAGGAACAGCGCGGCCTCGTGGTAGGTGCTGTTGAAGTTCGTCCACGGGTAGTCGACGACGAACAGCGTCGCGGTGCTGGACTCGTCCATCTTCACGCCGGCGGGCAGCACGTGGTCGGCGGCTTCGCGGTTGATCGGCACCGTGGCGGAGAGGAACTTCGCGTTCTTGTACTTGTCGGCCTTGGGGTTCTGCCTGCGGCGCAGGTCGCCCTTGGCCTCCTCGAAGGTGAATTCGGGACGGGCGTCGGCGGGCGCCACCCCTTCCTCGGACATCTGCACCTTGCTCGCGCTCTGAGCGGTCACGCTTACCTCCCGTGTTTGTACCCGATCGTACAATCATTGTACGGTCGAGTACAAAAGTCAAAGCCCCAGGTGACCCCCAAACCCGTCGCCCCCACGAACCGCACCACCACTTCCGAAGTGAACGGACCGTTCGCCCAAACTCACTGGACCAACGGTCCGCTCACCCACCCCGCGCAGCCACCCGCGCACCACGAAGGCCGGGTGGAGTGAACGGCCTGTTGGTCCAATCCCGTTGGGCGAACGGTCCGTTCACTCGGAAGCGCTCGACGATCGGCCGCCGACCCGACGCTCACCACCGCGCTTAAACGCGGACGTGCGCGCGGTTGCTCGTGGCGGAGTGAACGGACCGTTCGTCCAGTGGGATGGGACGAACAGTCCGTTCACTCACTTCGGACCCAGCCCGACGGCGCACTCGATCGCCGTGGTGCGCTCACGGCGAGGGGTGGAGCCGATCGACGCGCACCGGCATCCGCTCACCTCCGCCAGCACGCGCTCGCGCCGGAGGCCGTTCCGCTCAGCCGGGCGAAACCGCGCTGTCGCGCACCGGTTGCCCGTCGAAGCGCCGCAGGAAGTGCTCGGTGGTCTGCGGCACTCCCAGCACGACCGCGATGGCGACGGCAGGCCCGACGAGCAGTGCGGTGAACGCCGTGGTGTAGCCGGCGTGCTCGACGACGTAGCCGAAGACGCTGGGGCTGAGCACCCCGGCGAGCTGCCCGCCGAAGAGGATCACTCCGGCGGCGGCTCCGCTCAGCGCCGCGGGCAGGCTGCGCAGCGGAACCGAGAAGCACGGCAGGTAGGCCAGCCCGGCCACACCCCCGAGCAACGTCACGCAGGCCACGAACAGCGGCACCGAGGGCATCCGCGGCAGCAGGAACAGCAGGACGCCGACCGCGATCATGCTGGGCACGACCACCCGCCGCGGACGTCCACCGAACCGGTCCGACAGCCGGCCGCCGACCACGATCCCGATCGCGCCGAGCAGCGTCGGACCGACGACGACCATCCCGGCCGCACCGATCGGCAGCCCGTGGCGTTCCACCAGGTAGGAGGTGGTCCAGGTGCTGATCCCCCAGCTCACGACGTCGTAGGCGAAGAACATCACCGCGAAGGCCCAGATCGCGGGCGAACGCAGCACCCGCCTCGTGCCGCCCGCGACCCGGCGCGGCCCGGTCAGGTCCGGCGACAGCGGCTCCGGCATCCACCGCACCACGGCCACGAACACCAGCAGGCCGAGCCCTGCCACCGCGAGGAACGCGATCCGCCAGTCCCACACGGACAGCAGCGCCGAGCCCACCACGGCGGCCAGCAGCGCGCCGATGGCGTTGGAGCTCTGCATCCAGCCGTTGGCCGTGAGCCGTTGTTCAGGAACGCTGCGGGCGCTCAGCGCGCTCACCGAGGCTCCGGGGAACAGGCCTTGCGCGGCTCCGAAGCACAACCGCACGGCCAGCAGCGCGGTGAACGACCACGCGAAGGCGGTGAGTCCGGTGAACACCGACCACAGCAGCAGCGCCAGCGCGGCCATCCGCACTCCGCCGTAGCGATCGGCGAGCAGTCCGCCGGGGATCTGCATCAGCGCGTAGGTGAGGAAGAACGCCGAGACGACCAGTCCGCGTTCGCCGTGGTCGAGGCCGAAGGTCTCGCCGATGGACGGCAGCGCGACGTTGATGATGAGCCGGTCGACGTAGTCCACGGTCCAGGCCGCGAACAGCAGCGCGACGGTCACGCGGGTCGTTCGGTGCACGGATGCTCCTCCCGCCCGGAACGGGCGATCACATGGCGGCCACCCCGAAACCTACCTCTAGTAGGTATCTCTCCGGGAGGGGTCGGCCCTGCGATCGACCACCGGTGATCCGCCGCGCACGGACCGGCGCGAGGCCACGCCGGACACGCCCCACCCCGGCGATGCACCGCACGCCCCTGACGTGCACGTTCCACACCTGACGCATCGATGCCCACGTGCCGGACCACAGTTGACACCCATACCCCCCATGGGTATACCTGTGTTCGTTGGCGCCGGACCGGGGAGAGCTCGATGCACGGATACACACAGGACAAGGACGAGTACGCGAAGCGGCTGCGCCGCATCGAAGGACAGGTCCGCGGCCTCGCCAAGATGATCGAGGACGACAAGTACTGCATCGACGTGCTCACCCAGATCAGCGCCACCACCAAGGCGCTCCAGTCGGTCGCGTTGGGACTGCTCGACGAGCACCTCAAGCACTGCGTCACCGAGGCGCTCGCCGAAGGCGGTGACGCCGCCGACGAGAAGGTGGCCGAGGCCGGCGCCGCGATCGCCCGGCTGGTGCGCTCCTGACGGACGGCGCACGACCGCCTCCGGCACGACCCGGGCGCCGCCCACGACGCCCGCGAGCAAGACGACCACGAGGAAGGGACGTACATGAGCCAGTCGACCTACACCGTGACCGGGATGACCTGCGGCCACTGCGTGAGCTCGGTGACCGAGGAGATCAGCGAGCTCTCCGGCGTCTCCGACGTCGCCGTGGACCTCGCGACCGGCGCGGTGACCGTGACCAGCACCGAACCGCTGCCCGAGAACGCGGTGCGCGGTGCGGTCGAGGAGGCCGGCTACCAGCTGGTGAACGCGTAGGCATCCCGGCGGGAGCGGTTCCGCCGCTCCCGCCGCCTCGCGGCACATCCCGACAAGTCCACTGCGGACGTCCCTTCCGAACGGATCCGCGCGGCAGGTGAACAGGAGATCGCACGATGAGCACTGGAGCATCGACTGCACCGGGCGCCACCGGACAGCAGGTCGAGCTGATCATCGGAGGCATGACCTGCGTTTCGTGCGCGAATCGCGTGGAACGCAAGCTCGGCAAGCTCGACGGCGTGACCGCCACGGTCAACTACGCCACCGAGAAGGCCGCCGTCAGCTACCCCGCCGAGCTCGACCCTCAGCGGCTCATCGACCAGGTCGAAGCCGCCGGGTACACCGCCGCGGTCCCCGCACCCCCGGATGAGGACACCTCCCCGGACGACGCGGAGCAGGACACGACCACCGCGCTGCGCGACCGGTTGATCACCACCGCCGCGCTGTCCATACCGGTGATCGTGCTGGCCATGGTGCCCGCACTGCAGTTCACGTACTGGCAGTGGATTTCGCTGACGCTGGCCGCTCCCGTCGTCGTCATGGGCGGTGCGCCGTTCCACCGCGCGGCGTGGACGAACCTGCGCCACGGCGCGTTCACCATGGACACCCTGGTCTCGCTCGGCACGCTCGCCGCGTTCCTGTGGTCGCTGTACGCACTGCTGTTCGGCACCGCCGGCATGCCCGGCATGACCCACGACTTCGACTTCAGCACCGGCTCCGGCAGCGGCTCCGGGTCGATCTACCTGGAAGTGGCCGCCGGCGTCACGATGTTCATCCTCGCCGGCCGGTACTTCGAAGCCCGATCGAAGCGGCGCGCCGGCGCGGCGCTGCGCGCGCTGCTGGAACTCGGCGCGAAGGACGTCGTGGTGCTGCGCGACGGCCGGGAACAACGCATCCCCACGGACCAGCTGGCCGTGGGCGACCGGTTCGTGGTCCGCCCCGGCGAGAAGATCGCCACCGACGGCATCGTCGACGAGGGCGGTTCGGCGATCGACACCAGCATGGTCACCGGTGAATCCGTTCCCGTCGAAGTGGGTCCCGGCGACTCCGTTGTCGGCGCCACCGTCAACGCGGGCGGACGACTGATCGTGCGCGCCACCCGCATCGGCTCCGACACCCAGCTCGCGCAGATGGCGCGGCTCGTCGAAGAAGCGCAAACCGGCAAGGCGGCGGTGCAGCGCCTCGTCGATCGGATCTCCGCGGTGTTCGTCCCGATCGTCATCGTGCTCGCCGTGGCCACCTTGGTGGGGTGGCTGCTGGCCGGCGGCGGCGCGGACACCGCGTTCACCGCGGCCGTCGCGGTGCTCATCATCGCCTGCCCCTGCGCCCTCGGACTCGCGACCCCGACCGCACTGCTGGTCGGCACCGGCCGCGGCGCGCAACTCGGCGTGCTCATCAAAGGCCCCGAAGTCCTGGAATCGACGCGGCGCATCGACACGGTCGTGCTGGACAAGACGGGCACCGTCACCACCGGGCAGATGTCGCTGGTCGGCGTGCACCTCGCCGACGGCACCGACGAAATGCAGGCGCTGCGGCTGGCGGGTGCCGCCGAGCACGCCTCGGAGCACCCGATCGCGCGGGCCATCGCGCTCGGCGCGGCGCAACGGGTCGGCGAACTCCCCGTCGCGGCCGAATTCGGCAACGTGGAAGGGCTCGGGGTGCGCGCCATCGTCGAGGGCCACCAGGTCAGCATCGGCAGGATCTTCGACGGTGCGCTCCCGGACGCGCTGCACGAGGCGAAGAGCACCGCGGAACGCGCCGGGCACACCGCCGTCGTGCTGGCCTGGGACGACGCCGCACGGGCCGTGCTCGAAATCGCCGACACCGTGAAACCGACCTCCGCCGAGGCGATCCGGCGGCTGCGCGGCCTCGGCCTGCGCCCGGTGCTGCTCACCGGCGACAACGAGACCGTGGCGCGCACCGTGGCCGCCGAAGTGGGCATCGACGAGGTCATCGCCGAGGTGCTGCCGCAGGACAAGGCCGCGGTCATCACCCGGCTCCAAGGCGAAGGACGTGCGGTCGCGATGGTCGGTGACGGCATCAACGACGCCGCCGCGTTGGCCCGAGCGGACCTGGGCCTGGCGATGGGCACCGGCACGGACGTGGCGATCGAAGCCTCCGACATCACGTTGGTCCGCGGCGACCTGCGGGCGGCGGTGGACGCGGTCCGCTTGTCCCGCCGCACCTTGCGGACCATCAAGGGCAACCTGTTCTGGGCGTTCGCCTACAACGTGGCCGCGATCCCGCTAGCCGCCGCAGGCATGCTCAACCCGATGATCGCCGGGGCGGCGATGGGCATCTCCAGCGCCTTCGTCGTCGCCAACAGCCTCCGCCTCCGCCGCTTCCACCCCACAACCCCCGCCTGACCAAGGTGGAGTGAACGGACCGCTCGCCCAATAGCATTGGACGAGCGGTCCGTTCACTTCTCTCGCACGTGGGCTTCTCAAGCGCGTCAAGATCAGTGCGGGTGGTCGATCGAATTGGGTGAACGGACCGTTCAGCCAATGGGATTGGCCGAACGGTCCGTTCACTTCACCGGATTTCCTAGCCGCCGCGGTATCCGGTCCGCTGATGTGCCGCTCGCGTAGCGGTCAGGGCAGGCGGGGGCTGGGCAGCGTGCGCAGGACCAGGCCGGGGTGCGGGTTGGGGCCGAACGCCGTCGCCTTCGGCGGGAGGCGCACCCCGGTCGCCGCCGCCGCGGACAGGTCCAGCTTGCTCGGCGGGAACGTGATGGCGGCGATCCCCCCGACTTCGCGCACCACGTGCAACGCCCTCGGCGCGCTCGGCTCGTAGTGCACAGCCATTGCAGGCGAGTCCCGCACTGTGTCGAGGAAAGCCTGCAACACGGAGATGTGCATCGACCGCAACGATTCCGGGAACCTCCCGCACGGCCCGGAGAGGAAATGCGCATCAGGCCGGTCGAGCAGGAACGCCCTGTCCGGTGTCGCCACGATGAACGCCGGTCCGTGGTACGCCCGCGCCCGCAGCACGTCCAGCCATTCCTCCAGCGGCCCGCTCAGCGCGGTGATCTGGAACCACTGCTGCGCGGCGGCGAGCACCTTCCACGGGTCGGCGTGCGGCAACACCCGATGCACCGGCCGCAACCGCAGCGGACTGCGTTTGGTGTCGACGAGCAACGCGGGCAGGTAGTCCCACGGACCACGGCCGTGCCCAGCGGCGTGGACGTCCCTGCGGAACCGGCGGGCGGCGACGTGGCGGTGGTGCCCGTCGGCGATGAGCGCGGCCCGCTGGTGCAGCGCATCGATGATCTGCCCGCAGATCTCCCGTTCCGCGAGTCGCCACACGCGGTGCTCCTGCCCGTCCGGGGTGCGCAGCTCGGTCAACGGCCGTCGCCGGGTCGCCGCGTCCAGCTGTTCGGCGATGCGGTCCGTCCCGGAATAGCCGAGCAGGATGGGCGGCATGCTCATCTCCCCCGCCCGCATCAACTCGACCATGCCGTCGGTATGGGCCGGGGTGACGTCCTCGTGCGGCAACAGCCGGCTGTCCAGGTGCACGGCGGAGATCACGCCGCGCTGCACTCCGAGCGGCCCGGACTGCTCGTAGACGTACATCGCGGGACGCTCGTCGCGAGCGAGCACCGCGAGCCGTTTCCACTCGCCGAGCAGCCGCACGGAATTCCCGACGTCGACACGATCCCACGGCGTGGCGTGCCGGTCCGCGAGGCCGCGCAGGCGTTCGGGCGCGAGAACCCAGGCGCGGAACGGGCGGATGTCCACTCCCACACGTACCGAACTCGTCACCACCGCAGTATCAACCCGCTGCCGCGCGTGTGGTCACGTGGCCGTGGAAAGCACCGATTTGTGCGCTATGCCAGGGGTTTTCCCAACGGAGAGTGAACGTCGATCACCCAGGCGGGGTGGCGGTGAGCGCGGTGCGGAGATCTCCGAGAGCGCGGTCGAGGGTGATCAGGTCGTGGGTGCACACCTGCTCCGTCTCTGGATTCGGCGGGAAGCATCCACGTCGGAGCAGTCGTTCCACTCGCTGCTGCAGCTCGTGCGCGGAGGCGATGACCTGCCGAGGATGTTCCGTCGGTTCGGTGGCGCTGAGCGCGATGTTGCGCACCTGCGCCACGTACCGCTCGCACCGCTCGGTGCCGTGCTGCGCGGGACGCGTGAAGCACTGGTCCTGCGACACGAACCCGATCTTGGTGATGATGTCGTCGCGGGACGCGCTCGGCGCGTGGTGCTGCACCCCCGGATCGGTCTGGTACCCGGCGCATCCGCTCAGCACGAGCCCAGCGAGCAGCCCGCCTGCGGCCAAACGGGAAACCCTCTGCTGCGACGTCCTCATCACTCCCCTTCCCGTGCCACGGTACGCCCGCTCCCCTGCAGCAGCCGCCGCGTGCGAGCTCCCTCGTTGCCGAGTGAACGGACCGTTCAACCAACCCCTTCGGCCAAACGGTCCGTTCACTCAATGCCGCTCGAACGCGAACCCCATCCGACACGCCTATATCGACCCGAAAGTGATCGGATCATTTTCGGAGTGAACGGACCGTTCGACCAACCTATTTGGACGGACGGTCCGTTCACTCCACCAGAAAAGCTCGAGTTGTCCACAGGGTGGCGATTCATCCACAGATCTTGAAATCGACGTGGCGCACGAGTTCTCCGATTGGTCATGGTGGAGTCATGCCGAGGAGAACGATCGTTGACTGGGACGGGGTGGCCACCGCCGCCACTCACGGTGTCCTCACCGCGCGCGCTCTCGACGAACTCGGCGTGCCAAGACAAACCGTGTACCACCGGGCGTCGATCGGCGGCCCGTGGAAGCGGCTGCTGCCGGGCGTCATCATGCTGTCGTCCGGCACCCCCACCCTTGAGCAGCGCCATGACGCCGCTCTGCGGTACGCGGGAACCGGGGCGATGATCACCGGTCTGGCCGCGTGCCGCTTGCACGGCATGACGCGCCTTCCCGAAACCGACGAAGTGCACATGCTGATTCCGGAAGCCCGCAAACGCGCCAGCAAGGGTTTCGCCGAGATCGAGCGGACCACGCGCCTCCCGTCGCCGGTCACCCGCGATGGCTTCCGAGTGGCACCGCTCGTCCGGGCGTTGCTCGACGCCGCGCGCCGCCTGCCCACGCTGGACCAGGTCCGGGCCTTGCTGGCCGAGGCGGTGCAGCGGGAGTTGGTGACGCCGGAAGCACTGGCGGCCGAGGCCAAAGCCGGTTCGCGGCGCGGCGTCGCTCGATGTCGCGTCGTGCTGGAGGAAATGGGCGCCAACGTGCATTCCCCTGCCGAGAGCTGGGCTTACCGCTTGGCGCAGAGCTCGGATTTGCCTGCCATGCAGTGGAACGTGCGGTTGCTGGGTCCGGACGGGACTTTGCTCGGGATTCCGGACGGCTGGATCGACGAGGTGGGGCTCGCCTGGCAGATCGACTCGATGGAGTACCACCTGCGGCCCACCGGCTACGAGAACACGGTGTTCCGCCACACGCTCATGACCGCCGCCGGTGTCGTCGTGGTCCACACGTTGCCGAAGCGCCTCCGCTCCGATCCTTCCGCGGTTCTCGACGAACTTCGCCGCTCGTACCGCGCGGCCCAGCAACGTCCCCGCCCACGGGTGACCGCGGTCCCTCGTGTTCCAGCACCACGCTGAACGCCAATCCGAGGCCCCACCAGGAGTGAACGCCCCCTTCGTCCAATCCACCGGCTGCTCGAACACCCCTGCCGCACGCCGCGGCTGATCACGCACGGCGCCTCCCGGCAGGCGCCCCTTCCGCGCACCCTCCAGCGGGATCCAGCGATCTTTCGGAGTGAACGGACCGTTCGTCTTATCCAACGGGACGAACGGTCCGTTCACTCCCATGGATGCGGTGCGGGTGGGAGCCGGGCGGCGCGGGCCGCACGTCGGCGGAACGGGGGCGAGTTCGTGGAGTGAACGGACCGTTGGTCCGAGGTGATGGGACGAACGGTCCGTTCACTCCACCAGGGTTGCGGGGGTCAGGGTTGGGCTAGGCGTAGGAGGCGGGCGCAGGCGGTGTCCTCGTCGGGGGACGAGGTGATCACGTGCCAGACCCCGCGTTCGGCCACGCCGGTGTCCCAGCCGTTCTCGCCCTTGCGCAGGAACAGGAATTCCGTCGGCGACGTACGGGGTTCGTGCACACCTTCGATCCACAGCTCGCTCTCGGCGACACCCGACCCGCGCAGCAGGGTGAACAGTTCGCGGCGATCCATCCGCCTACCGTAGATCGTCGGCGGGCTTGAGGTACCCGTTGGACAGCAGCCACCTGACGTTCAGCCGCTGCCCCTCGCCCGGCTGGAGGAATGCGGAGTCGAGCAGGATCTGGGTGCCGCCGCCGGGCTGCGCGAACCAGGGTGCGATCGGGCCTTCCCAGACGGTGAACGATCGGGCCACTTCGTAGCGGTGGTAGCCGCAGGGGAAGTCGGCTTCGCGGGTGGTGAGGCTTTGCGGCGGGAGGGAGCGCTCGGCGTAGTCGTCCCCGGCAGGAGCGAGGAACGAGCCGTACTCGGAGCCGAAGCGGTCCAGGTCGTCACCGACGTCCAGCACCTCGGGGTGCTTGTCGGGGTTGCCGTCCGGGTCCACTTCGAAGCCGTCCTGCGGCGGGTACCTCCAGCTGTTCGCCGCCGAATCCCAGTAGGTGTCGAGGAATTCGGCGGGCTCGAGGTCGCCGCTGCGGGAGTACTCGTCCAGCAGCGGGCCGACCGGTTGCTGCCACGGCCGAGGCAGGAATTCCGGCCCCCAGCGCTCGTCGCCGGCATGCACACCGGAGCACGGGACGTGCGGGCCGGCTGAAGCGACCTGCCCTGGCCCGGCCTGCGCGGGAACTACCGGGATCAGCGCCGCGGACAGTCCGACGCCCAGCGACAGCAGCGCTCGGACGCAGCGGGTTCCGGCTCGTGCTCGGGGATCTCCGAAACCCTCGGTGGGACGCCTGTTCTTCCGTCCGAACCCCAGCATCGGACCCCCCTCTGATCGCACTCGGTCGCTCCAGTGATAGCCGCCGGACGGCCATGCGCGGAATGTCGCGGAGCGAACCAGACCCGATTGATCCACTCGATCGACCCGATCAGGTGGATCTTGAAACACGAACTGACTCTCCGCGTCTGGATTCACGCCCGGCAACCGGAGCCGCACCAACGTGGACGAACCACTTCCCCACAGCCCTACGGAGCACGCTTCGTCCTATTTGGACGTCGTTTCACCTGTTGCTTTCACGGAGACACCGCCTCAGGCCGGCCACCGCTTCGACATCATGCCGAGCCGGAAGAGAACCGATGATTCGGGTGGCCACCAACAATCGGGAGTACCGGGCGGATCGTCGTCCGCGCGTCCGGCAGTGGCGGAATTCGTCGCCGCGGCAGTGGAGATCCACCCCATTTCCGGCGACCGCCGACCCGACAGGCCCACCCTTGCGGAACCGGGAATCGGAACGGCAGACGCCACGCCGTCACCACTGGAGCCGAAACCACTCCAAAAACAGATGAGTGATCGACCTCACCGATTCCACTCTTCCGCAATTCCGTCCGCCCAGGGTATTTCGCGCACGACACGCCCGCGCGATGCGTGCGATCACACCGGATCCGAATGCTCCGATTCCGCCGCACGAGCGCCGCCTACCCGCTCAGGCTGCGGGATCAGCAGCTCGTCCACCCCGCAGCCGAGGACGGCACAGAGCACGTCCAGGTCGTCGAGCTTGACGCTGCCCGGCTGGCCGGACCACAGCGCGGACATCTTGCCGGCCGAGATCACCATGCCCCGCTCGGCGAGCCTGCGTTGCAGGTCACCCGCCTTCCAAATGCCGCGATTGGCCGCAGCCAGCCGCAGGTTCCACCGCATCCGGTCACCCTCCTTCACCCCCGACCGACCCCGCGGACGCACGCGCGGAACCGGGCTACGAGACGGCTCCCCGGAGATTCCCGCACCGACCAGGGAACTCCGAGTACACGTCGAGCCCGAGACTATTTCCACAGGGCCGAATTCGACTCGTCGAGGTCGCATTCAACCGCTGAACGGTACTGCATCGATCCAACCGGTTCGCAACCGGTTCGCAGCGAACACCTCCGCACACCCCCCGTTCGGACCAGCACTCCACCCCGAACCGATCCGATCCGTGCACACCCCATGACTCCGGATATCAAATAGACCAAAGAACGATGAATTGATTACAGCTACAACTACTTTTCGTGGCTGCAAAAGTCGAATCGCGGATGGCCGCAGATTTCGCTACTGGGCGCAAACAGCACAGCCAGGCTTAGCACCTTCGGGTGACTGTACGGCTCCATCCGGCGGTGCTAGCGTCTCTCCCGCCAGGAAATGAGCACGCATTTCGCCGATGCCCGGTTTCCACGTCGGCGTCTATCCATTCACCCAAACCACTTCGGCTCGACCCGGTTCATATCGGGTCGAGCCGTTGCCGAACCGATCCGTGTCGCGGCCCCTCCCGATCCGGACCGGTCGATGCGCTCCGGATCGGCGGGCACCGCCCGCCGGCCCAGCGCATCCGCTCCACCGGCGCATTCGGCGCCGTTTCCCTGACCCCATACGAAAGATTAGGTGGTGTACGTCGTGACCGTGGCGGATTCGGGTGTCGACGAGAACGAGCAGCCGCAGCTGAGCCTGGGGACGGCGGCAGCGCGCAACCTCGCGACAACGACCAAGACCCCACCGCAGATGCAGGGCATCACGTCCCGCTGGCTGCTGCGGATGCTGCCGTGGACCCAGGCGACGGGCGGGACCTACCGGGTCAACCGCAGGCTCACCTACACCCTGGGCGACGGGCGGGTGACCTTCACCAACACCGGCTCGGACGTCCGCGTGATCCCCCAAGAACTGCGCGAACTGCCGCTGCTGCGGGGATTCGACGACGAGTCGGTGCTGGGCGCGCTCGCCGACCGCTTCGTGCAGCAGAACTTCGAGCCCGGCGACGTCATCGTCGAAGCCGGCAGCGCCGTGGACCAGGTGTTCCTGCTCGCGCACGGCAAGGTGAACAAGCTCGGCCGTGGCGAGTACGGCGATGACGCGGTGCTCGGCGTGCTCGCCGACGGCGACTACTTCGGCGAGGGCGCGCTGGTCTCGGCGGACCAGACCTGGAGCCACACGATCAAGGCCGTCACCTCGGGCACGTTGCTGGCCCTGCGGCACCAGAGCCTGCAGGAGATGAACGCCGCCGAGCCGCTGCGCGCGCACCTCGACCAGGTGCGGACGGCTCCCGGCAAGGCGCAGAACGACCACGGTGAAGCGGAGATCGACATCCACTCCGGGCACACCGGGGAGCACCCGCTCGCCGGGACCTACGTGGACTACCAGCTCGCCCCGCGCGAGTACGAGCTGAGCGTGGCGCAAACGGTGCTGCGGGTGCACAGCCGGGTCGCGGATCTCTACAACCAGCCGATGAACCAGACCGAGCAGCAGCTGCGCCTCACCATCGAAGCACTCCGCGAACGCCAAGAACACGACCTCATCAACAACCCAGACTTCGGACTCCTCCACAACGCAGACCTCTCCCAACGCATCCACACCCGCACCGGCCCACCCACCCCCGACGACCTCGACGAACTCCTCTCCACGGTGTGGAAGGAACCGAGCTTCTTCCTGGCCCACCCGCGCGCGATCGCCGCGTTCGGCCGCGAGTGCAGCAAGCGCGGCCTGTACCCGCAGAACGTGGACTTCCAGGGCCATCAGATCCCGGCGTGGCGCGGCGTGCCGCTGCTGCCGTGCAACAAGATCGGGATCTCGGAGACCCGCACCAGCTCGATCATGCTGATGCGCGCGGGCGAGCAGAACCAGGGCGTGGTCGGCCTGCACCAGACCGGCATCCCCGACGAGTACCAGCCGGGGCTGTCGGTGCGGTTCATGGGCATCAACGAGAGCGCGGTGATCTCGTACCTGGTCAGCACCTACTACTCCGCCGCAGTGCTGGTCCCCGACGCACTCGGCGTGCTGGAGCACGTCGAGATCGGTCGCGAGGGCTGATCCGGGATGCGGGCCTTGGAGATCACGAGTTGGGGTGAGCCGTGCGGCGCACGGCTGAACCCGAACGTGGACCGCGCGTACGCGAACACCGCGCGATGGGCGCGGGACCAAGGCCTGCTGCTGTCCGATGTGGACTTATCCGGTCCGCGTCAGGAGTCGGAGCCGGGTGGACCCGGCTCCCCGACCCGGCCCGGGGGCGCACCGGACGCCGTCCAGTGCGCTTCCGGGCGACAAGCTCCGGAAGAGGTGGTGCCCACAGCGGGCTCCACCGACTTCGGAGTTCCCGCATCCGGCATCCGGGACCAGGTGCTGCTCGCCGCCTGGACGCATCCCGATGTCCCGGGCCCGGAGCTGGCGCTGATCGCCTGCTTCGGGGTGTGGGTGGACGCGGTGCGCCACCACCTGCGGCGACACCGCCAGGCGGCCACGGCCGAGCGCTACGCGGCGAAGCTGCGGGCGAACCTGGCCGGTCCGCCGGGCGGAAGTGTTCCCAGGGACGCCGCTGACCCGGTCGAGCGCGGCCTGTGCGACCTGCGCGCACGGGTCGCTCCGTCGTGGCGGTGGCAGCTCGATACCGCGCTGATCGACCTGCTGCGCGGGCAGCCGGCGGAGTCGGCCGGGTCGGTGGTGTCCCGAGTGCCCAATCCGATCGACCACCTGGAGCTGGGGCGCGGACCCGGCCCAGGTCCGTGGGCGGCGCAGTTGGTGGCGTACGGACTGCGCACCACGCTCCCCGCCGAGGTCACCGGTGGTGCGGCTTTCCGCGCGGTGCACAACGCGTTCTGCGACGTGGTGCTGCTTCGATCGCCGTGGGATCCCGCGTCGGAGGACGCCGAGCGTTCCGGCAGCGTCGTCGTGCTGCAACGGCACTTCGGGCAGTCCCGCCCGCTGGCCATGGCCATGCTCGGCGATCTGCAGGCGCGGCGGTCGCAGCGGTTCGACGAGCTGACCTCCGCTGAGCTGCCCGCGCTGCTCGCGGCCTGCCGGGACGAGGCGCAGCGCGAGACGGTGCTCCGCTACGTGCAAGGTCTGCGGGATTGGCTGGCCGGGATGCTGGCGTGGCGGCCGAACGCGGCGGAGGCCGAGGTCGAAGCGGCGACCCGGCCCGCCCCGGCGAGGCAGCGCACGGCGAACCGGGTGCGGCTGCCGGACTTCTTCATGCCCTTCGACACCCATCCGAATCCCAGGCTCGAAGCGGCCAGGCGGCACACCCGCGCTTGGGCGCGGCAGCACGGGCTGCTCGACGGCGGCGCCCCGGAACCGGCGATGCGGCAATGGACGCCCTCGGGTTTCGACGCCGCCGACTACGCGCTGCTGGCCGCGCTGACCGAGCCGGACGCGGACGAGGCGGAGTTGGGGCTGGCCGCCGACCGCCAAGTGTGGTCGTGGCGCGCCGACGACCACCTGATCGCCTCCGGCGGAGGAGCCGAATTCCTGAGCAGGCTCCCCCAGCTGCTGCGCCCGGATTCGCGGGCCGCGGGGGCCTCGTGGGAACGGGCGTTGACCGACGTGTGGCGGCGCACCACCGCCGACCTCGGCTCCCGGCCGCGCAGGGAGATCGCGGTTCGGCTCGCGGAGATGCTCGAACTCCGGGCGGCGGAATTGGGCGCCGCGGAGACGGCGGATCCGCTGGAACTGCTCGCATCGCGGCGCCGCACCTGCGGGGGCGAGCTCACCGCCGCGCTCCTGCGCCACCGGCATGCGCCGGGAATCCCGGCCGAACTGTTCGCGACCGTCCCGATGCGGACGATGGCGACGACGTTCGCCGAGGTCGGAGCCCTGCGCCACGACCTGTTCCGCTACCGCGCCGGACCAGCGGAAGCCCACCCGGTGCCGGACGTGGTCACCGCGATCGCGGCCTTCCTCTGCTGCGGCCCGCACCAGGCGGTGGCGATCGCGGACGACATGTGCACGGCCCGCCTGCGGCGGTTCGAGTCGATCGCGCATCGGGAGATTCCCGTGCTGGTCGAAGAATTCGAGCTCACCGCAGCGGCCGGCGCTCGGCTGGAGCGGTACGTGCGCGGGTTGCAGCAGTGGACGGCGGGCGAGCTGCGGTGGATCTCCGTCACCGGTCGCTACGCGGGCACCGGCGACCGGCCGCGCCGGGCCCGCCGGGCTCTCGGGCGGCCCGGATTTCCGCGCCAGCGCTTCCTGCGCCGAACACCCGGCTAGTCCTCCGGGCCCCGGCGGGGCCCGGTTCTTCCAGCAACGACAACGGGAATGGTGACTGCATGACCCGCGAGACCAACACCGAGGACCCGACCGACGTGGGTTCCGGCGCTCGCCCCGCACTGAGCCTGGGCACCGCGGCGGCGCGGAAGCTGTCGACGACGACCAAGACCCCGCCGCAGATGCAGGGCATCACATCCCGCTGGCTGCAACGGACCCTGCCGTGGGTGGAGGCGAGCTCGGGCACCTACCGGGTGAACCGGCGGCTCACCTACACCCTCGGCGACGGGCGCGTCACGTTCGTCAGCACCGGCCGGGAAGTGCGGGTGGTGCCGCAGGAGCTCCAGGAACTGCCGGCGTTGCGGGGATTCGACGACGCCGACGTGCTCGGCGCGCTAGCCGACCGGTTCGTGCAACGCGAGTACGGGCCCGGCGAAGTGCTGGCCGAAGCCGGATCGGCCGTGGACCGAATCCTGCTGCTGGCGCACGGGAAAGCGCACAAGCTGACCGCCGGCGAGTACGGCGACGACGCGGTGCTCGGCCTGCTCGCCGACGGCGACCACGCCGGCTCCGGCCTGCTGGTCGACCAGGACGAAACCTGGAAGTTCACCGTCAAGACCGTCACCACCTGCACCGTGCTCGAACTGCGCGGCGACGTGATCGAACAGACCGCGGCCCGTTCCGAAGC
Organism: Saccharopolyspora sp. NPDC002578; assembly: GCF_053592695.1. NCBI lineage: Bacteria > Bacillati > Actinomycetota > Actinomycetes > Pseudonocardiales > Pseudonocardiaceae > Saccharopolyspora > Saccharopolyspora sp. NPDC002578. Next base: position 132,824 of record NZ_JBSFWJ010000006.1, read on the forward strand.
GCTGCGCGCGCACCTGGACGAAGTCCGGTCGCGTCCGGTGCAGTCGCAGAACAAGCACGGTGAAGCGGAGATCGGCATCCACTCCGGGCACACCGGAGAAGCGGCGCTCGGCGGGACGTTCGTCGACTACGAGACCGCGCCCCGTGAGTACGAACTGGCGGTCGCGCAATCCGTGCTGCGGGTGCACACCCGCGTGTCCGACCTCTACAGCACGCCGATGGACCAGACCGAGCAGCAGCTGCGCCTCACCATCGAAGCACTCCGCGAACGCCAAGAACACGACCTCATCAACAACCCCGACTTCGGACTCCTCCACAACGCAGACCTCTCCCAACGCATCCACACCCGCACCGGCCCACCCACCCCCGACGACCTCGACGAACTCCTCTCCAAGCGCCGCAAGACCCGGTTGTTCATGGCCCACCCGCAGGCGATCGCGGCGTTCGGCAGGGAATGCAACCGCCGGGGCGTGCTGCCGGAGACGGTGCAGGTCGAAGGCGTGCGCGTGACCGGGTGGCGCGGGGTGCCGATCCTGCCCAACGACAAGATCCCCGTCACCGAAGCCGGAACCAGCTCGATCCTGGCGATGCGCACCGGCGCCGAGGACAACGGAGTCGTCGGCTTGCGCCAGACCGGCATCCCCGACGAGTACGAACCCGGCCTCAACGTGCGCTTCATGGGGATGGACGAGCACGCCGTGGTGTCCTACCTGGTCAGCACGTACTACTCGGCCGCAGTCCTGGTCCCCGACGCGCTCGGGGTGCTCGAACACGTCGAAACCACCCGTTGAAGGAGACCGGCGGAGATGACTGCACAAGTGGGACGGGCGCGAACGGTGACCGACACGCTGCGCACGGGCCGGAACTTCCTGGACCCCGCGCTGCGCGCCGCAGTCGGTTCGCTGCCCGAGTCGATGCAGCGCATCGTCGGCCACCACTTCGGCTGGCGGGACGAGCACGGCGCGCCGGTGGACGAAGATCAGGGCAAAGCGATCCGGCCGACGTTGGTGTTGCTGGCCGGACGCGCCGTGGGCGCGGATCCGCAGCAGGTGCTGCCCGCGGCGGTCGCGGTGGAGCTGGTGCACAACTTCTCGCTGCTGCACGACGACGTGATGGACGGCGACCTGACCCGGCGGCACCGGCCCACGGCGTGGAGCGTGTTCGGCTCCGGACCGGCGATCCTCGCCGGTGACGCGCTGCTCACGCTGGCGGCGGAGGTGCTCACCAGCAGCGGGCACCCGGCGGCGATCGCGGGGCTCAAGGAGCTCAACGCCACCGTGCTGGACCTGGTGGACGGGCAGAGCTCCGACATGTCGTTCGAGCGGCGCTCGGACGTGGCCCTGCCCGAATGCCTCACGATGGTCGGGTCGAAGACGGGGGCGCTGCTCGGTTGCAGTTGCGCCCTCGGCGCGTTCTTCGGCGGGGCGAGCGAGGAGCGGGTCGAGCACCTGCGGCGCTTCGGGTTCCGCCTCGGCCTGGCGTTCCAGCTGGTCGATGACGTGCTGGGCATTTGGGGGGATCCGGCGGTGACCGGGAAACCGGTGCATTCGGACCTGCGGAACCGGAAGAAGTCGCTGCCGGTGGTGGCGGCGTTGAACTCCGGCACCGCGGCGGGCCGGGAACTGGCGGAGCTCTACGCGGACGGCCGCGAGCTGTCCGAGCAGGACGCCGTCCGCGCCGCGCGGCTGGTGTCCGACTCCGGTGCCAGGGATTGGAGCCGCACCCACATCGGCACGCTGGAAGCGGAAGCCCTGCACCACCTCAACACCGCCGACCCCGAGCCGGGGCCGGCCGCGGAGCTCACCGAGCTCACGCACATGCTCACCCGACGCCGACACTGAGGGAGCCGCGCACGCCGCCGTGCGCCGGGCAATCAGGTGGAGTGAACGGACCGTTCGTCCAATCGTTCTGGACGAACGGTCCGTTCACCCATCGTCATTCCGCCGCGGCGAACCACGTGGCCACCACGGGCGCCGCGCTCAGCGGATTTGGTGAACGGACCGTTCGTCCAAGCCGGTTGGACGAACGGTCCGTTCACTCACAACGCCGGTGGCAGCTGCCGCGGGTCGGGGGCGGTCAGTCCTCGTCGCCCTCGAAGAAGTCGCCTGCTTCGTCCATCACTTCGCCCACGACCATGCCGCCCACGATGCCCGCGCCCACGCCGAGCGCGGCTCCGGCCGCGACGCCACCCCAGCCGGGGCCGCCGCGCTGTTCCTCGTGGTGCTCGTGGTGGCCGTGCTCGTGGCCGCCGCCGAACAGTCCGCCGCGCTGGGCGACCTCGTCGAGCCAGCGGGTCAGCTCCGCGACCCAGTCGACCTGCTCCGCCTCCGCGTGCGTCCGGTGGAACCGGCCGAACGCGTCCTCCCCCGAGCGGAACAGCCCGCCCCGCCGGTCTGCTTCGAGGACGACGTGCAGGCCCTCCGCGTCGGCCACGAAGGTCAGCTCGACCTCGTTGATGCGGCCCTCGTACTGGTGCGGCGCGTAGAACTCGATCTCCTGGAACATCGGCAGCTGCTGCTCGATGCCTGCCAGCTGCGCGATCTCCAGGTCGGTCGACTTGAACTGGAAGCCGAGGGCGCCGAATGCGTCCAGCACCCTGGACTGCGAGGGCAGCGGCGCGACGAACAAGCCGTCGAGGTCGCCCTTGTCCACGCTCTTCGCGATGGCGAGTTCGGTCCGCACGCCGAGTTGCACTCCCGGCAGCTGCTGGCCGTCGACGACGTTGAGCGGGGTCTCCCACGGCACGGGGATCGCGAAGGGGATCACCTTGTGCTCGTTCGCCTCGACGCGGAAATTCTCGGCGACGATGGCGTGCAGGAACTCGACGGTGGCGTCGTGCTGCTCATCTCCGCGTTCCAGCTCGGAGCGCGCCTCGAACCGCAGCGTCACCCGCTCGATGTCGACCTCTCCGTCGCCGGCGGCGATGCGAACCTCACCGGAGAGGGTGGAGCCCGGGTACACGTGCGGTTCGGAGAGCACCGTGTCGACGGTGGGACCGCCGATCCCGAACGCCCGCAGCATCTTCTTGAACACCAACGCGACCTCCCAGTCGTTTCAAGATCATCATACGAGCCCCTGCCCCACGTCCGATCTTGCCCCAATGTCCGATTCGCGCGCTATCAACGGAACCGCTCGTCGCACAGGCCCCCGCGAAGATCCGCCGAACGACGGAGCGCAAACATCCAAAGCCACACCACCGACATCCACCCGAGGTCTCCCGAAGGCCCCAGCCCACGTGCACGCAGCGGATCGGCACAGCAATGGAGTGAACGGACCTGTCGTCCAACGGCATTGGACGAACGGTCCGCTCACTCCCGAGGTTCGCTCCCCGAACCACCGCCCGGGCGCGGCGTCGCACGCCGGAGACTGCTCGATCCGCGTTTAGGTGGAGTGAACGGACCGTTCGTCCAGCGGGATTGGACGAACGGTCCGTTCACTCCGACCCGCATTCCCGCGTCGCCGCTGGCGGGCCGGGTGGAGGTTCGAGTGGGCGGGGTGCGCGGTGGCGGGTGAACGGACCGTTCATCCAGCGAGGTTGGACGGACGGTCCGTTCACTCGAACCGCTTCGCGGGGGTGCCTGGTGGCGGGGGGCGGGCGCGTGGCCGAAGATCGCCTCTGCGGAGTCACCGAACGCCCTCACCCGGAGACAGGAGAGCTCATGCCTTCCGGCTCGTTCCCCGAACTGGACGCGGCGCTGCCCGAGCTGGAGCGCTGTTACGTGGACTTGCACCGCCACCCGGAGCTCGGGTTCGCCGAGCACCGCACCGCGGACGTCGGCGCTCGCGCCCTGCGCGACGCGGGCTGCGAGGTCACCTCCGAGGTGGGCCGGACCGGAGTGGTCGGCGTGCTGCGCAACGGCGCGGGGCCGACCGTGCTGCTGCGGGCCGACATGGACGCGCTCCCGGTGCGCGAGCAGACGGGGCTGGACTACGCCAGCACCCAGGTCACCACGAACGACGCCGGGGAGGAGGTGCCGGTCGCGCACGCCTGCGGCCACGACATGCACGTCACCTGGCTGCTGGGCGCGGCGAAGGTCCTGGGCTCCCGGCGGGCGGACTGGGCGGGCACGGTGCTGTTCGTCCTGCAGCCCGCCGAGGAACGCGGCAGCGGCGCCCGAACCATGATCGAGGACGGGTTGTTCGAGCGATTCGGCACGCCGGATGTGGTGCTCGGCCAGCACGTCGGCCCGATGCCGGCGGGGCACGTGTTCACCCGCCCCGGCCTCGCGATGTCCGCCAGCGACACCGTTCACGTGCGGATGTTCGGCCGCGGCGGTCACGGTTCGCGGCCGGAGACGACGGTCGATCCGGTGGTGATGGCCGCCGCCACGGTGCTGCGGCTGCAGACCATCGTGTCCCGCGAGGTGGCGGCGACGGATTCGGCGGTCGTCACCGTCGGCGCGCTCAACGCGGGCAGCAAGGACAACGTGATCCCCGACCAGGCCGATCTGCAGCTGAGCATCAGGTCGTTCACCGAGCAGGTCCGCGGGAAGGTGCTCGACGCGGTTCGCCGGATCGTCCGCGCCGAGGCGGTGGCCGCCGGGGCCGCTCGCGAACCTGAGATCACCGTCGTGGAGTCCTACCCGCTGACGGTGAACGACGAGTCCGCCACCGAGTCGCTGAGCACGCGTTTCCGCGAGGTCTTCGGCGAGCGGCGGGTCCATCCGGGGCCGATCGTCACGGGCAGCGAGGACTTCGGCGAGTTCGGCCGGGCGAGCGGGGTCCCGTCGGTGTTCTGGTTCGTCGGCGGCACCGACGCGCAGCGCTTCGTCACGGCGTCGGAGGCGGGCACGGTCGATCAGGACATCCCGTCGAACCACTCGCCGCAGTTCGCCCCGGACCTGCATCCGACTTTGTCGGCCGGGGTGGAGACGCTCGTCACCGCCGCACTGCACCACCTCGACGGCTGACGGGCGCGGCTCACCGGCGCGGCGGTAGCGGGACGAACCCGCTGGTGCGCTCGACGTAGGCCGCGTAGGCGGGCCGGCGTTCGCGGAGTCCGCGTTCCAGCAGCGGTTTCCCCGAGCCCTTGGCCAGCAGCCACGTCATCAGCACCGGCGAGAGCACCGTCGCCGCCCCGAGCCAGCTCTGGCACGCCAGCAGGTAGAGGCCCCACCAGACGCAGGCGTCGCCGAAGTAGTTCGGATGCCGGGTGTAGCGCCACAGGCCGGTGTCGAGCACGGTGCCCGCGTTGGCGGGGTCGGCGCGGAACCGGCTCAGCTGCGCGTCACCGACGGCTTCGAAGACGAATCCGCCCGCCCACACCAGGATTCCGGCCCAGCCCAGCGGTCCGAGTCCCGGCGCGTCGACGGTCTGCGCCGCCTGCACCGGCAACGACACGAACCACATCACCACGCCTTGCACGAGGTAGACGCGCACGAACATCAACGACCAGGCCCGTTCGCCGTAGCGGGCCGCCATGTCCTGGTACCGCCGGTCCTCCGGTTTCCCCGAGTTCCGGTGGTGCAGGTGCGCGGAGAGCCGCACGCCCCACACCGCGGTGAGCGCCGCCACCGCCCACCCGGTCACCGAGCCGGTACCGGCCAGCGCGCTCACCACGGCGATCACGGCGAACCCGGCGCCCCACACCGAGTCGATGGTGTCGTAGCGCCCCCGCAGCCGGGCGATCGCGAAGGTGAGCAGCACCGTGCTCAGGGCCGCGATCGGCGCCGCGAGGAACACCGCCCCGCTCACCGGACGTTCCCCCGGTGCGGCGCGGCGGCGTTCTTCACGGCGACGATCTGGTTGACGCCCATGCGGTTCTCCTCGAAGGCGAGCCCGCCGCCCGCCAAGTACAGCCGCCAGGTCCGGGCCTGCTCGACGCCGAGGAGCGCGACCGCGCGTTCCCAGTCGTCCTCCAGCGTCCGCGCCCACACCGCGACGGTGCGCGCGTAGTGCTCGCGCATCGCCTGCACGTCGCGGATTTCCAGACCTGCCTCTTCCAGGTGCCCGAGGGTGCGGCCCACCGGGACCATGCTCATGTCGGCGGCGATGTAGGCCTCGATGAACGCGCCGCCGCCGGGGGCGTTGCCCGCCCGCGACATCTGCTGGATCAGCAGCGTGCCGCCGGATCGCAGCAGCCGGTGCAGCGCCGCCGCGTACACGGGGTACTGGCTTTCGCCGACGTGCTCGCCCATCTCGATCGACGCGACCGCGTCGAAGGGCTGGTCATCGATCTCCCGGTAGTCCTGCAACCGGACCTCGACCAGTTCCTGCAGGCCCAGCTCGTCGACTCGGCCCCGGATGTGCGCGGCCTGCTGCGCGGAGAGCGTCACGCCGGTGGCCCGCACCCCGTGGTGCCGCGCGGCGTGCAGGATCAGCGAGCCCCAGCCGCACCCCACGTCGAGCAGCCGGGTCCCTTCGGTGAGCCCGAGCTTCCGGCAGATCAGGTCCAGCTTGTCCCGCTGCGCCTCCGCGAGGCCGTAATCGTCGCCGTCCCCGGTCCAGTAGCCGGAGGAGTAGGCCATGCTCGGGTCGAGCAGCAGCTCGTAGAACTCGTTGCCGGTGTCGTAGTGGTGCGCGATCACTTCCCGGTCGCGGCGGCGGCTGTGCAGCCGGCCGCTCGGCTTCGCCTCACCGGCTGGCGGTGCCGGTCGCGGCCCCACGGCCCCGAGCGCGAACGCTTCGGCCAGCAGCCGCCGCCACTGCGCCGGCCCGAACCGCACCCGTCCGGCGCGCTGCTCGCGGAACGCGGCCCAGCACCGGCGCAGGCCCTCCGCCAGGTCGCCTTCCACGTCCAGATCACCGCTCACGTAGGCCCGCGCCAACCCCAGCTCACCCGGGCTGAACAGCACGTGGCGCAGCGCGCGGCGGTTGCGCAACACGACGCGCGGGGAGCCGGGCGGCCCGGCGGTGCTGCCGTCCCACGCCGTCAGCCCCACCGGCAGCGAGATGCCGATGAGGTCGCGCACCGCGCGCTCGATCCGGCTCGCCGCACCCTGGCGCTTTCGCAGTTCGGACACACGAACCCCTTCCTCGGTCGCCGACATCCCGCATTCGGAGCAGGGGCGGGTGCCGATCGGTCTTCGTGATCCGGATCACTGAGACCAGTCCGGGCGGGGGCGAGCTCCGAATGGCGGGTATGCACACCCAGCAGCGGCTCGGCGACACGGCCGGGCAGTTCCCACCGCGACCCGCGGTGCACGTCCTGCGCTCCCGCGCGGACGCGCCCCGGACCGTCGTGCTGGTCCTGCACGGAGGCCGGGCCACCAGCCAGGCCCCGGTGCGCCGCTACCAGCTCGCCTACCAGCGGATGCACGTGATGGCCCGGTCGTTGCGCCAGGCGACGGCGGGCAGCGCCGCCCAGGTGTGGCTGCTGCGCAACCGGCTGCGCGGGTGGAACGAACCGGCGCTGGACGCGTTGACCGACGCGCGCTGGGCGCTGGAACGCATCAAGACAGAACATCCGACGGCGCGGATCGTGCTGGTCGGGCATTCCCTGGGCGGCCGGGTGGCGCTGCGCCTGGCGGGCGACGAGGCGGTCGACGGCGTGTGCGGGTTGGCTCCCTGGCTGGAACCGGGCGAGCCGATCGAGCAGCTCACGGGCGGCCGGGTGCTCATCGCGCACGGCGACGCCGACCGGATCACCTCCCCCGAGCAGTCCGCCGACTACGCCCGCCGGGCGCTGCAGCTGCCGAGGCCGCCGTCCGTGACGTACGTGCGGGTGTCCGGCGCCGGCCACGCCATGGTGCGCCGCTGGACCGAATGGGAAGTGCTGACCAGGCGATTCGTCCGTGAACTGGCGACGGGAAACGAGGAGCAGCGATGAGCGAGACCGTGGCCGTCATCGGCGCAGGAGTGTCCGGGCTCACCGCCGCGCACCTGTTGCGGCGCCGCTACGACGTGCTGCTGTTCGAAGCCGACGACCGGCTCGGCGGGCACGCGCACACCCATGGCCTCACCACCGCCGACGGCCGCACTGTCCCAGTGGACAGCGGGTTCATCGTGCACAACGAACGCACCTACCCGAACCTGCTGCGGTTGTTCGGCGAACTCGGGGTCCGCACCCGCGACACCGAGATGTCGATGAGCGTGTCCTGCGCCGAATGCGGCCTGGAGTACGCGGGCGCGAAGCGGCTCGGCGGGCTGTTCGCGCAGCGCGGCAACGTCGTGCGCCCGCGTTACCTGGCGATGCTGGCGCAGGTCGCGCGGTTCCACCGGGCCGCGAACCGGCTGCTCGACGCCCCCGGCGAGCAGGCGGATGCGGTGACGCTGGGCAATTTCCTCGACGGGCAGGGCTTTTCGCGGTACTTCGTGCACCACTTCGCGCTGCCGCTGGTGTCGGCGGTGTGGTCGGCGGATTTCGAAGCGAGCAAGCGCTACCCGGCGCGCTACCTGTTCGCGTTCCTGCGCCACCACGGGATGCTGTCCGTCTCCGGCTCGCCGACTTGGCGCACGGTGGTCGGCGGCTCGCGGGAGTACGTGCGCCGCGCCGCCGCCGGACTGTCCGCAGTGCACATCAGCACTCCGGTGCGGTCGGTGGAGCGCACCGGTGAGCACGTCGAGATCCGGGACGAGAGCGACCGATCGCACCGGGTCGATCGCGTGGTGCTGGCCTGCCACGCCGATCAGGCCCTGGCGCTGCTGGCCGACCCCACGCCCGCCGAGACCAAGGTGCTGGGTGCGTTCGGCTACTCGGAGAACGAGACGTGGCTGCACACCGATACGAGCGTGCTCCCCGCCGCGCCCGGTGCGCGGGCCTCGTGGAACCACCACAAGCCGAGCTGCGCTGCCGATCCGGGGCACGTGCTGGTCAGCTACGACATGAACCGGTTGATGCGGCTCGCCGAACCGGAGGACTACCTGGTCACCCTCAACCCGGCGGGGCGGGTGCGCCCGGACCGCGTCCTCGCCCGGATGCACTACCGGCACCCCGTCTACACGCCGGATTCCGTTGCGGCGCAACGCCATCTGCCCGAACTGGGCGATGCCCGCACCCGGTTCGCCGGCGCCTACCACGGGTGGGGGTTCCACGAGGACGGCTGCGCCAGCGGAGTCCGGGCCGCCGAAGCGTTCGGCGCGGGGTGGCCCGCATGACCAGCGCCTCGATCTACCACGGCGCCATCACCCACACCCGGCACGGCGACGTGCCGAACCACTTCCGGCACCCGCTCTACACCTGGCTCGTCGACCTCGACGACCTGCCGCGGCCGCCGCGGTGGCTGCGGCCGTTCGCCCACTTCGACGCCTCCGACCACCTCGGCGATCCCCGCCGCAGCATCCGCCGGAACCTGGAGCGCTGGCTCGCGCTGCGCGGCGTGGAGCTCGACGGCGGGCGGGTCCTGATGCTGGCGCATCCCCGCGTGCTGGGGCACGTGTTCAACCCGATCACCGTGTACTGGTGCCACCGGCCGGACGGGGCGCTGCGCTGCATCGTCGCCGAAGTGCACAACACCTACGGCGAACGGCACGCGTACCTGCTGCACCCCGACGACTCCGGGCGAGCCGAGGTGGACAAGGAGTTCTACGTCTCCCCGTTCCTGCCCGAACAGGGCCGCTACGAGATGCGGTTCCAGCCGCCCGGCGACCGCCTGCACGTCCGCATCCGGCTGCGCGACGAGCACCGGCCGCTGCTGACCGCGGTGCTCACCGGCACCCGCGAACCCGCCACGACCAAGGCCATCGCGCGAGCCGTGCTGCGGCGACCGCTCGTGCCGCACCGGGTTTCCGCGCTGATCCGGCGCCACGGCATCGCGCTGTGGCTGCGCGGGCTCCGCATCGTCCCCCGACGCCCGCACGTCCACCAGGAAGGCATCCGATGAGCATCACCCTCCCGACACCGCCCCGCACCGGATCGGCCGAGCCCGACCGGTCCGACGCGACCGGGCGAGCTCCGTGGGACCTGCTCGGGCCGGCACCGCACTCGCCCGTGCGCGCCCACTTCGCCGAGAAGGTGTTCCGGCACGCGGTGCGCGACCTGCCCGTGCGCGTCGCGCTCGCCGGTGGCGAACGGCTCGGCGCGGGCGGCGCCGGAGCACCGCTGATGCGGATCCTCGACCCCGGCGCGTTCTTCCACCGCCTCGGCGCCGACTCGAAGATCGGCTTCGGCGAGTCCTACATGGCCGAGGAGTGGGACAGCCCCGAGCCCGCCGACCTGCTCACCCCGTTCGCCGAACGCCTCGCCACGCTCGTGCCGAAACCGCTGCAGGGCCTCCGGCGGTGGGTCGACGCCCCCAAGCCCGGCAGCGAACGCAACACCACCACCGGGTCGCGGCGCAACATCGAACGGCACTACGACCTGTCCAACGACGTGTTCGCCGCGTTCCTCGACGAGACCATGACCTACTCGTCGGCGCTTTTCACCGCCGGTGCCTCCGACCTCGCCGCGGCGCAGCGCACCAAGATGGACCGCGTCCTCGACCTCGCCGGAGTCCGCGCCGGAACCCGGCTGCTGGAGATCGGCACCGGGTGGGGTGCGCTCGCGATCCGCGCCGCCGAACGAGGAGCGCACGTCACCACGCTGACCCTGTCCACCGAGCAGCGGGAGCTCGCCCAGCGGCGCATCGCCGACGCCGGACTCACCGAACGCGTCGACGTGCAGCTGCGCGACTACCGCCACGCCGCGGGCTCCTACGACGCGATCGTCAGCGTCGAGATGATCGAAGCCGTCGGCTCCGAGTACTGGTCCGGCTACTTCGCCGCGCTGGACCGGTTGCTCGCGCCCGGCGGGCGCATCGGGTTGCAGGCCATCACCATGCCGCACGACCGGATGCTCGCCAGCCGTCGATCGCACACCTGGATCCACAAGTACATCTTCCCCGGCGGCGAAATCCCCTCGCTGCGCGCGATCGAGCAGACCGTCCGCGAGCACACCGGCTTACGCGGCACCGAACGGCACTCCTTCGGGCCCGACTACGCCACCACGCTGCGCACCTGGCGGGACACCTTCCGCCGGAACCGGGACGACATCACCGCGCAAGGCTTCAGCGACCGGTTCCACCGGATGTGGGAGTTCTACCTCGCTTACAGCGAAGCCGGATTTCGCGCCGGATACCTCGACGTGTGGCAGCTCGGATACCGCAAAGCGCTCACCTGACCCCGGCAGGTGCGCGGGCGCCACCCGCACACCGACGCGCTCGACCCTGCAGACTCGACACGATCCCACCCGGCACGGCGGTGAAGGGACCACGGAATGCAAGAACGACCACACTCCCGACCTCAGCGGTGGACACCGCCCGACGACGACGGACCCGACGCCCGCGCACTGATCGCCGAAGTCGCCAAAGGGGACGAACGCGCCTTCGAGCAGCTCTACGACCTGCTCGCCGGTTCCGTGTTCGCCCTGATCCAACGCGTCGTGCGGGACGCCGCGCAGTCCGAAGAGGTCACCCAGGAAGTGCTCGTCGAAGTGTGGCGGCGCGCCACCCACTACCGGCCCGACCGCGGCAGCGTGCAGACCTGGGTGCTCACCCTCGCGCACCGCCGCGCCGTCGACCGGGTCCGCTCCGCCCAAGCCGGGCGCGACCGCGAAGCCCGCGTCGGCGCGCAGCAGCACAGCAGGCCGTTCGACGAAGTCACCGAATCCGTCACCACCCGGTGGGAGCAGCGGCAAGTGCGACGCTGCCTGACCACCCTCACCGAGCTGCAGCGCGAATCCGTGCTGCTGACCTACTACCGCGGCTACACCTACCGGGAAGCCGCCGGCCTGCTCGACGCACCCGCGTCCACCGTGAAGACACGGCTGCGAGACGGGCTGATCCGACTGCGCGACTGCCTGGGGGTGGGCCGATGAGCTCCGAGCTCGCCACGTTGACCGGCGCCTACGTCGTCAACGCGCTGCCCGACGACGAACGAGCAGAATTCGAAGTGCACCTGACCACCTGCGAGGACTGCCGCCTCGAAGTGGGGGAACTGCGCGAAGCGGCCGCCCGGCTCGGAGCGGCCGAGCACACCGCTCCGCCGGACGAGCTCAAGCAGCGGGTGCTCGCGGAGATCAGCCAGACCCGGCAGGACCCGCCACCACCGGTCCTCGCCCGCACCGGACGGCGGCGGACGCACCTCCCCTGGGGAACCCGGTTGTCGGTCGCGGCCGCCGCCGTCGGAGTCGCGCTGGCCGCGGTCTTCGGCATCGTCGCGGTACGCGCGCAGCAGGAACTCGACGCGACCCGCGACCGCATGATCGCCGCCGGCGAGCGCGGCGCCGAGATCTCCGCGGTGCTGCAGTCCCCCGACGCCCGGGTGATCAACGCGCCCGGTCCCGACGGGATGCGGGCGACCACGGTCCTGTCCGCGCAGCAGGGCAAAGCGATGTTCATGACCACCGGCATGGCACCCGCGCCCGGTGACCGCGTCTACCAGCTGTGGTTCATCGAACCCGGCGGCACCGCCACCTCAGCGGGCCTGCTCACCGCGCCCACCGCCGACCGCACCGAACCCCTCATCGCCGCCATGCCCGCCAACACCGCCCAACTCGGCATCACCATCGAACCCCCCGGCGGCTCCCCCTCCCCCACCACCACCCCGATCATGACCCTCCCCACCACCTGACCCCAACACCTCCCGAAGTGAACGGACCGTTCGCCCAATCCCGTTGGACGAACGGTCCGTTCACTCACTCCCACTCCACCCCGCCACCAGCACCTGAGCGCCCCACCCGGTGCGGCGCCGGTGCCGTCATCTGGAGTGAACGGACCGTTCGTCCCATCTCGTTGGGCGAACGGTCCGTTCACTCGATCCCGCGGGTGGCGATTCGGGGGTGGGGTTTCGGGGTGAACGGACCGTTCGCCCAATCCCATTGGACGAACGGTCCGTTCACTTGATCCCGCTCGGATCCATCAACGGCACGTGAGCGATTCGGCGGTGGCGGGGTACCGGTGCGGGCAGTTGGGGTGAGCGGACTGTTCGTCCCGTGTCGTTGGGCGGGCGGGCCGTTCACTTTGGTGGGGTCAGCAGATGGCGCCTTCGGCGGCTGAGCCGACGAGGCGGGCGTACTTTCCGAGGACTCCGTGGCGGTGCTTCGGGGCGGGTGGCGTCCAGGCGGTGCGGCGGCGGGTCAGTTCGGCCTCGTCGACTAGCAGGTCGAGGGTGCGCGCTCTGAGGTCGAGGCGGATCGGATCGCCGTCGTGGACGAGCGCGATCGGGCCGCCGTCCGTGGCTTCGGGGGCGACATGGCCGATGCACAACCCGGTCGTGCCGCCGGAGAAGCGGCCGTCGGTGAGCAGCAGGACGTCCTTGCCCAGCCCCGCCCCTTTGATCGCGCCCGTCACGGCCAGCATCTCCCGCATTCCCGGGCCGCCCCGCGGGCCTTCGTACCGGATCACGACCACGTCGCCGGCTCGGAGCGTGTCGTCCTCCACCGCTTGCATCGCGCTCTGCTCGCCGTCGAAGACCCGTGCGGTCCCCTCGAACGACTCGGATTCGAAGCCCGCGCTCTTGACCACCGCACCTTCCGGAGCCAGCGAACCGCGCAGGATCGTCAGGCCACCCGTGGGATGCAGCGGGTTCGACAACTCGTGCACCACCTCGCCGTCGAGCTCCGGCGGGTCCAGTTCCGCGAGGTTCTCCGCGAGGGTGCGCCCGGTGACCGTCATGCAGTCACCGTGCACCAGGCCAGCATCGAGCAATGCCTTCAGCACCACCGGCACCCCGCCGATGCGGTCCACCGCCGGCATCACGTGCTTGCCGAACGGTTTCACATCCGCCAGGTGCGGGACCCGGTCGCCGACCCGGTTGAAGTCCTCCAGCCGCAGATCGACTTCCGCTTCCTTCGCGATCGCGAGCAGGTGCAGCACCGCGTTCGTCGACCCGCCGAAGGCCATCACCACCGCGATGGCGTTCTCGAACGCCTCCTTCGTGAGGATGTCGCGGGTCGTCAGTCCCCGCTCCAGCATGCCCACCACGGCCCGGCCTGCGTCTCGGGCGCTCACGTCGCGGCGCCGGTCCACCGACGGCGGACTCGCGGACCCCGGCAGCGACATGCCCAATGCTTCGGCCGCGCACGCCATGGTGTTCGCCGTGTACATCCCGCCGCAGGCGCCTTCGCCCGGGCAGATGGCCCGCTCGATGCGTTCCACCTCGTCCTCACCGATGAGTCCTCGCGCGCACGCCCCCACGGCCTCGAACGCGTCGATGATCGTCACCTCGCGGTCGTCGACCTTGCCGGGCAACGTCGAACCCGCGTAGACGAAGACCGAGGCGAGGTTCAGCCGGGCAGCGGCCATCAGCATGCCCGGCAGGCTCTTGTCGCAGCCCGCCAGCAGCACCGAGCCGTCCAGCCGCTCGGCCTGCATCACCGTCTCGACCGAATCAGCGATGATCTCGCGCGACACCAGCGAGTAGTGCATGCCGACGTGTCCCATCGAGATGGCGTCGGACACCGAGATGGTCCCGAACTCCATCGGGAAGCCACCGGCTTCGCGCACGCCCTCCTTGCCGGCCGTCGCCAATCGTTGCAGCGAGAGGTTGCACGGCGTGATCTCGTTCCAGGAGGAGGCCACCCCGATCTGGGGTTTCGCGAAGTCGGCGTCCTGCATGCCCACCGCCCGCAGCATGCCGCGGGCCGGGGAACGTTCGATCCCGTCGGTCACCTCGTGACTGCGAGGCTTCAAGTTCCGTGGTCCGGTGTGCTCGCCGCTAGTCATCTGGCCGACTGTAGCTGCGGCGACCGAATCGGACACCACAGCCGAGGGGCCACGAGGAGGATTCCGGCATGACAAAACCCTCCAGGTGGTCATCTGGAGGGCGAAGTGGAACGCGGCCGATGTCCGGAACGCCCTGGAAAAGCGAAAACGCCCCACAGTCATGGACTGTGGGGCGTTTCCCGATGAGTATTGTCGGCGGTGTCCTACTCTCCCACACCCTATCGAGTGCAGTACCATCGGCGCTGGAGGGCTTAGCTTCCGGGTTCGGAATGGGACCG